>NZ_SMLD01000074.1:0-42664 GCF_004352805.1 Nonomuraea mesophila | reverse complement strand
CGGTGGGAGGCAGTGCGGCGAGGCGTTCGAGCACCTCGTAGTCGTCGCGCCCGTTGCAGGTCTGTGCATACGCCCACAGATCGTCGGGTGTGCCGCGCCGCAGCAGGCAGGCGCGCACCTGCGCCTCGATCTCGTCGCGTTCCCTGCGGATCTCCGGCGACTCCGAGCGCAGCAGCAGCGGGCCGCTGTAGGCACGGGCCAGCGCGGCCGGGTCGCCGGCGGCGAGGTGGCGGCGCAGCTCCAGGAAGTCGGCCTCGACGGGGCAGATCAGCCGGTACGGCTTGGCCGCGATCGCGTTGCCGAACTGGGCGCGCAGCCGGTGGATCTCCGCCCTGATCGTCACGGGGTTGCCGTCGTCGCCGTAGAGCAGGAACGACAGTTGCTCGGCCGTCAGCCCGTGGGGGTGCAGCGCCAGGAGGGCGAGGATCTCGGCGTGCCGGAGTGACAGAGGTTGTTCGCGGTCGCCGAAGGTGGCGGTGGGGGTGCTCGCGCCGAGGAACGCCATGGTCAGGGCCGGCGGCGTGGTGGACGGCGAGGGGCGCAGGAGGAAGCCGTTCGCGAAGGGTTCGATCAGGGCGACGGAGCCGTCTCTGAGGAACATGCGCTGGGCCTGGTTGCCGAGGTGGACGCGTTCGCCGAGGCAGCCTGACGGGTCGCCGGAGATGACGCGGCCGGTGGACGACAGCAGGATGCCGGGCCGCCCGCGCAGCGCCTCATAGCGGCGGCGCAGGCGTTCGTCGCGTTCGTGCATGCGCAGGGCGAGCTGGGACTCGGCCAGTTTGGCCGTGGTGGCGACCAGGGCGACGGTGGCGGGGTGGAGGGTGCGGGCGGTGCCGCTGACGTCGACGCAGCCGATGACCTGGCCGGAGTCGGGGTCGCTGATGGGGGCGGCGCTGCACGACCAGACGTGGAGCACGCGCATGAGGTGCTCTTCGGAGTAGACGTGGGTGGGCCGGCGGATGGCGAGGGCGGTGCCGATGCCGTTGGTGCCGACGTTGTGCTCGGCCCACTGGTGTCCGTCGGCGAGCCCGATCTGGTCGGCGCGGCGGATGATCGCCTGGCCGCCTTCCCGCCACAACACCCGCCCGTTGTCGTCGGTGACGACCATCATGTGGTCGATCTCGTCGGCCAGGCCGGCCAGGGTCTCGATGAGGAGGGGGAGGAGGGGACGCAGCGGGTGGGCCTGGCGGAGGTCCTCGATGCGGGAGGCGTCTAAGACGAAGGGCGCGCTCGTCTTCTCCGGGTGGATGTCGGCTTCGAGGGAGCGACGCCACGACGCCGTGATCAGACGGCGTGGGGACTGCGGCCAGTCCTGGCCGTCCCCCACCGCTTCGTGTGCCCTGCGCAGCGAGCGGGAGTATTCGTCGAGATGGGCGTAACTCATCGGTCACTCCAAGTAGTCAGTTCGACTATCCGTCCTGAGAGCCTTTCACGCAAGCCATTCGTGATGATTGCACAGTGTGATCAAATGAACGCAACGTGTGCGCAACGTTCGGTCCCGTAGCGTTCCTGACCAACGCGCCGGTTCGCCGGCGTGAGGCCGGGTCTCGGCGCTGGAGGGGGGCCTGAGACCCGGCCGGACACTTCCGAAACTCCCCCGAACGCCCGGTGGGGAACACGCCGGGCGAGGAGCGGATCATCCGGGCAGAGGCCCTGGGACGAAACATGGGGACGCCACCAGTACATGACGCCGCCCAAACACCGTAGGCTCGTGGCAGTCAAGAACGCGGAGCCACGAGGAGCGCACGACGGTGAACCCAGGGGATGTCAACCTGCAGCAGCTGCTGGAGCAGGCACAGCTCATGCAGCAGCAGCTTGTGAGCGCCCAGCAGGAGCTCAACGATGCGCAGATCGAGGGCTCAGCAGGCGGCGGCATGGTCACCGCCGTCGTCAACGGCTCGGGCGAGCTGCTCGAGCTCAAGATCGACCCGAGCGTGATCGACGCCGGCGACGCACAGGACACCGCTGACACGATCGCCGACCTGGTGATCGCAGCCGTCCGCGACGCCGTGCGCGCGGCCGCCGACCTGCAGCAGGAGAAACTCGGCCCGCTCGCCCAGGGGTTGGGTGGCGGCGGCCTCGGACAGTTGCCAGGGTTCTAGGCATGTACGAAGGGGTCGTCCAGAACCTGATCGACGAGCTGGGGCTGCTGCCCGGCGTCGGTCCCAAGAGCGCGCAACGGATCGCGTTCCACCTGCTGGCGGCCGATCCAGCCGATGTCAAACGGCTGGCGCACGCGTTGCTGGAGGTCAAGGAGAAGGTGCGGTTCTGCCGCACGTGCGGCAACGTGGCCTCCGAGGAGGAGTGCCGCATCTGCCGTGACGCGCGCCGCGACACCCACGTGATCTGCGTGGTCGAGGAGTCGAAGGACGTCGTGGCGATCGAGAAGACGCGCGAGTTCCGCGGCACCTACCACGTGCTCGGCGGCGCGATCAGCCCGATCGACGGTGTCGGCCCCGACGACCTGCGCATTCGTGAGCTCATGACGCGGCTGGCCGACGGCCGCGTCACCGAGCTCATCCTCGCCACCGACCCCAATCTCGAGGGGGAGGCGACGGCGACCTACCTCGCCCGTCTGGTCAAGCCGATGGGTGTGAAAGTGACACGACTGGCCAGCGGTCTGCCTGTGGGCGGTGACCTCGAATATGCCGACGAGGTCACCTTGGGCCGCGCGTTCGAGGGACGGAGGCTGCTGGATGTCTGACGAGTGGAGCGCGCTGGCGGAAGAGATCTCCGGGCACGCACAAGACTACGTCGACGGGTTGACGAGGGTCGCGGGCGGCGAGGGTGGCGACGCCATATGGTCGTTGCTGCTGGTGGAGGTCGCCCAGGTGAGCCTGGCGGGCGCCAAGCTCGGCGCCAACCGCGACGTGATCCTGGCGGGCAACTACGAGCCGCCGATGAGCGAGGACCCCGACATCGACGGCGTGCGTACGGCGCTGGCCGAGCGGCTGGAGGCGGTCGACGACTACGCCGAGGTGTTCGACCCGTACAAGGACACGGGGGTCACCCCCTACCGGCTGTCCGACGATCTGACGGCGGTCGCCGCCGACCTCATCCACGGGCTGCGCCACTATCACGCCGGCCGGCCGCACGAGGCACTCTGGTGGTGGCAATACTCTTATTTCAACACCTGGGGCAACCACGCGGGTGCCGCCATGCGAGCGCTGCAGGCGCTGGCCGCGCATTCGCGGCTTGACGTGGCCGAGGAGACCACCACGGTTTGAAGATCATCCACAAGGTGGCATGGCCCCTCGGGCTCATGAGACGGCCCCAGTAGACTGGCAGCTCACAGTCCAGACCGGGAGACTTCTTGTGGCCCTCGTTGTACAAAAGTACGGTGGTTCGTCCGTCGCCGACGCGTCCTGCATCAAGCGGGTCGCGCAACGGATCGTCGCGACGAAAAAAGCCGGCAACGACGTGGCCGTGATCGTCTCCGCCATGGGCGACACGACCGACGAGTTGCTCGACCTGGCCGAGCAGGTGTCGCCGCTGCCTCCGGGCCGCGAGCTCGACATGCTGCTGACCTCGGGCGAGCGCATCTCGATGGCCCTGCTGGCGATGGCGATCGCCAACCTCGGCCACGAGGCCCGCTCGTTCACCGGCTCGCAGGCGGGCCTGATCACCAATTCGGTGCACGGCAAGGCGCGCATCATCGACGTGACGCCGAGCCGCATAAGCGAGGCGATCGACGAGGGTTACATCGCGATCGTGGCCGGCTTCCAGGGTGTCTCGCACGACACGAAGGACATCACGACGCTGGGTCGCGGCGGCTCCGACACCACGGCGGTCGCGCTGGCGGCGGCGCTGGAAGCCGACGTGTGCGAGATCTACACCGACGTCGACGGCGTCTACACCGCCGACCCGCGCATCGTGCCCGCGGCGCGGCAGATCCCCAGAATCTCCTACGACGAGATGATGGAGATGGCCGCGTGCGGGACGAAAATCCTGCATTTGCGCTGCGTCGAGTATGCTCGCCGGTTCAACCTGCCGATTCACGTACGCAGCTCGTTCAGCACCAAGGAAGGCACGTGGGTCGTGTCCGACCCTTACACCGAAGGAACCGAGATGGAGCAGCCGATCATCTCCGGCGTCGCGCACGACCGGAGCGAGGCCAAGATCACTGTTGTCGGGGTGCCCGACAAGGTCGGAGAGGCTGCCTCGATCTTCAAAACACTGGCCGACGCCGAGATCAACATCGACATGATCGTGCAGAACGTCTCGGCCGCGGCCACCGGTCGCACCGACATCTCCTTCACGCTGCCCACGGCCGACAGCCAGGCCGCGCTGACGGCGCTGAAGAAGGTCCAGGAGCGGATCGGTTACGAGTCGCTGCTCTTCGACGACCAGATCGGCAAGGTGTCGCTGATCGGAGCGGGCATGCGCTCGCACCCCGGCGTCACGGCGACGTTCTTCGCGGCCCTCGCCGACGCGGGGGTCAACATCGAGATGATCTCCACGTCGGAGATCCGCATCTCTGTCGTGGTCGGGGAGGACGGTGTCGACGCGGCCGTGGGCGCCGCCCACCGTGCCTTCGATCTCGACGCTGACCAGGTCGAAGCCGTGGTGTATGGAGGAACCGGACGATGAGCAGCAGGCCCAACCTGGCCCTGATCGGCGCGACCGGCGCCGTGGGCACCGTGATGCGCGACATCGTGTCGTCGCGTGAGGACATCTGGGGCGAGATCCGTCTCGTCGCCTCTCCCCGTTCGGCGGGCAAGGTCCTGCGCGTGCGCGGCGAGGACGTCGTGGTCCAGGCGCTCGCGCCCGAGGTCTTCGACGGCATCGACGTGGCCATCTTCGACGTGCCCGACGAGGTGTCGGCCGAGTGGGTGCCGATCGCGGCCGCCCGCGGTCCCGTCGTGATCGACAAGTCGGGCACGTTCCGCATGGAGCCCGACGTGCCGCTGGTGGTGCCCGAGGTCAACCCGCTCGACGCCCGCAACCGGCCGCGCAACATCATCTCCACGCCCAACTGCACGACGTTGTCGATGATGGCGGCCATGGGCGCGCTGCACGCCGAGTTCACGCTCTCCGAGCTGGTCGTCGCCTCCTACCAGGCGGTGTCTGGCGCCGGCGTGGCCGGTTCCGCGCGACTCTACGACGAGGTCGAGGCCCTGGCGGGCGACCGCAGCCTCGGTCAGGTGTCGGGTGACGTACGCGGGGTGCTGGCCGACAAGCTGCCCGGCGAGTCGCCGTTCCCGGCGCCGATCGCGTTCAACGTGGTTCCGTGGGCCGGCTCCTACAAGGAGGGCGGCTGGGCCTCCGAGGAGCTCAAGCTCCGCAACGAGTCCCGCAAGATCCTCGGCATTCCGGAGCTCAAGGTCTCCGCGACCTGCGTGCGCGTGCCGGTGGTCACGACCCACTCGCTGGCCGTGCACGCGCGGTTCGAGCGCGAGATCACGGTCGCCGACGCGCACCGGGTGCTGGAGGCGGCGCCGACGGTGGTGCTCATGGACGACCCGGCCGACGGGGTGTTCCCGACGCCGCTCGAAGTGGTGGGCAACGACCCGACCTACGTCGGCCGTGTCCGCCAGGCGGTCGACTTCCCCAACACGCTCGACCTGTTCGTGTGCGGTGACAACCTGCGCAAGGGGGCGGCGCTGAACGCGGCGGAGATCGCCGAACTGGTCGCGTCCGAGAAGTGACCGGATGATGTGGTGTGACGCCGTGGGTGCCGCACGGCGTCCGCCGCAGGCCTTCTCACCGGAAGAGGATGTCCCAGTGGTCGCCTTCGTCGGCGTAGACGGTGCCTGAGCCGTCTCTGTAGAGCCGGGCGCCGTCGCTGCGGACTCCGGCACGGTCGGACGTTTTCTTGATGTGCCGGTCGACGCAGGAGTTGTGCGAGATGTCCAGCTTGTAGCCGTTGCCGTGGCTGTACTGGCCGGGCGCGTGGCCGGTCTCCGTGCCGCCCGTCACCATGATCGGGCAGCCGCTCTCGCGCTTGAACTTGATGATGCCGGCGATGGTCCCCGCCCGTACGGAGTCGAACGAGGTGCAGTGGCGCTGGTGCTTGCTCGTGCAGTTGCCGGTCGACTTCGTACGCAGGCCCGAGGTCCGCAGCCAGCCGGCGGCGGTGGCGTGGGTCAACTGCGCGGCCGCCTGCCGGGGCATCACGCGGTTCAGGTTCACGCGGCCGCGCTTGTGCGCCTTGTGAGCCTTGTGCCGCCTCGTGTGGCGCTTCTTGGCCACCTTGGTGCGTTTTCGCGCCTTGGAGGCCTGTGGGTGGCGTTCCGCGGGCGCCAGGTTCGCCCGCGGCTGGGCCGTCCACGGCTCCACCCGCGTCGTGTCCGGCAGTCGGCCGCCTCCCGTCAGCCACCGCAGGTCTTCCAGCGGCCAGTTCTGCAGGGCCGCAAGATCGTCACGGTTCATCATGAGGTTTTCGTGCGCCGAGGGTCCGGCCGGCAGCGGCCTGGCCTCGGAGGCGCCGGACTGCGTCTCCGCCATGGCCGCCCGCAGCGGTGGCGGGAGGGGATCCTCCCACCCGCCGGGCCCGGCCTCGTTGGGCCCGCTTCCTGACCGCTGCCCATCGGGGTGGGTGGCGGCGGAGGCGGTCGAGGCCAGCGCGATGATGGTGATCTCTATGCCGAGGAGCGCGACTACGATGAGGCGCACTGTTCCACGTATCCACATGTCGATGCCTTTTCGCGGAAATAGCCCTTCCGCCTAGAAACGACAATCCCACCATTCACTGGAGATAACTCATGCCGCGGATGCAACTTTGCCGTGGATCGGCGATCACCGTGCGGCTCCATGACCTAACCAGGTCTCCCGACGTACAGTGACGAACGTGTCCGAAGCCCGAAGCCGTGGATCGGAGAGCACCCGGGAGCTCATCGTCGAGACGGCGTTGCGACTGTTCAGGGAGCGCGGCTTCGACGCGACCACCATGCGCGCCATCGCCGCGGAGGCCGGGGTTTCCGTGGGCAACGCCTACTACTACTTCGAGAGCAAGGAGGCGTTGATCCAGGCGTACTACGACCGCGCCCAGGCCGAGCACGAGGAGGCATGCAGGGCGTTCCTGGAGACCGAGGACACGTTCGCGGCCCGGCTGAGCGGGGTGCTGCGCGAGTGGGTACGCGTCTCCGAGCCCTACCACGAGTTCGCCGTGAAGTTCTTCAAGCACGCGGCCGAGCCGACCAATCCGCTGAGCCCGTTCAGCGAGCAGTCGTCCCCGGCGCGGGAGGCGTCCATCGCGATCTACCGCCAGGTCGTCGAGGGTTCGCGCGACCGCATGAACGCCGAGCTGCGGGAGGAGCTGCCCGAGCTGCTGTGGTTGTTGTCCATGGGGATGGTGCTGTTCTGGGTGCACGACACCTCGCCGGGGTGCGCCCGTACGTACCGGCTGATCGAGGTCACGGTGCCGCTGGTGGACCGCCTGGTCGGGTTGTCGCACCTGCCGGGGCTGCGGGGGATCACGAAGGACTTCATCGCGGCGGTGCACGAACTCCGCGCCTAGCCCCCATACCGAGCGGTTGGTAAGTTGGACGCGTCCAGCGTCCGACCGGGCGTGGCAGTGCTGGAGGCTGTGCATGACGCAGAAGTGGGGCATGACCATTCCCTTCTACGACCGTTCGCTCGCGAGGTCGCAGAAGCTGATCGCGGAGTTGCCCGGGCTCGGCTACACCGACGCGTGGTCGGCCGAGGTGAACGGCGTCGACGGGTTCACGCCGCTGGCCCTGGCCGCGCAGTGGGCGCCGGGCATCAGGCTGGGCAGCGCCATCGTGCCCGTCTCGACGCGCGGCCCCGGACTGCTGGCCATGTCCGCGGCCACGCTGGCCGATCTGGCGCCCGAGCGGTTCGTGCTGGGCATCGGGGCGTCCTCGCCGGCCATCGTCGAGCGGTGGAACGCGGGCACCTTCGACAAGCCGTACGCGCGCACCCGCGACACGCTGCGTTTCCTCAAGAAGGTGCTGGCCGGTGAGAAGGTGACGGAGGCGTACGAGACGTTCGAGATCAAGGGCTTCCGGCTCGAACGTGCTCCCAAGGCGCCGCCGAAGATCGTGCTGGCCGCGCTGCGGCCGGGCATGTTGCGGCTGGCCGCCGCCGAGGCCGACGGCGCCATCACCAACTGGCTCTCCCCGCAGGACGTACGCCGCGTGCGCGCCGAGATCGGCCCCGGCACCGAGCTGATCGCCCGCCTGTTCGTCTGCGTCAGCGAGGACGCCGACCAGGTGCGCGAGATGGCCCGGCGCATGCTGGCCGGCTACCTCACGGTCCCGGTGTACGCCGCCTTCCACGACTGGCTGGGCCGCGGTGAGACGTTGCGCCCGATGCACGAGGCCTGGGCGGCGGGCGACCGGCAGGCCGCGCTGAAGGCCATCCCCGACGAGGTGGTCGACGACCTCATCGTGCACGGCGACGCGGCCACCTGCCGCGCCAGGATCCAGCAGTACGTCGACAACGGGCTCGACACCCCCGTCCTCGCCCCCATCCCCGGCGGCGAGGTCTCCATCGACCAGGCGGTGCGCGACCTGGCTCCCCGGGCTTAGCCTGGCTCCCCGGGCTTAGGAGGCGACGTGGACGACGTACTGAGGCTGGACGCGCTCGGTCAGGCACAGGCGGTCAGGGAGGGAGAGGTCTCGGCGCGCGAGCTGGCCGAGGCCGCGATCGCCCGCATCGAGGCCCGCGACGGCGAGCTGAACGCGGTCGTTCACCGCCGCTTCGAACGCGCGCTGGCCGAGATCGACGCCATCCCGGCGGACGCGCCCTTCCGAGGGGTGCCGATCCTGCTGAAGGATCTGGGCTGGCGGCAGATGGGGGAGCCGTACAGCGCGGGCTCGTCGGTGCGCGACGGCGTGGCGGACGCCCCCGACGGGTACGGCGTCGTCAGCCTGCGCGAGGCCGGGTTCGTCATGCTGGGACGGACCAACACCCCGGAGTTCGGCTCCACGATCACCACGGAGCCGCTGGCGTTCGGGCCGACGCGCAACCCGTACGATCCGGCGTACTCCGCGGGCGGGTCGAGCGGCGGCTCGGCGGCTGCGGTGGCGGCCGGGATGGTGGCGCTGGCCACCGCCAGCGACGGAGGCGGCTCGATCCGCATTCCCGCGTCCATGTGCGGCCTGGTGGGGCTCAAGCCGACGCGCGGCCGGGTCAGCCTGGGGCCGGCGCTGGGCGAGGGGTGGAGCGGGTTCTCGTGCCCGGGGTTCGTCAGCAGGAGCGTACGCGACACGGCGGCGGCGCTCGACGTCGTCTCCGGCATGCGGCCCGGCGACCCGTACGCCGCCCCGACGCTGCCCGGCCCGCTGGCCGCGGAGGTGGGGGCGGATCCCGGGCGGTTGCGGATCGGGTTCCTCGCCACGCATCCGAGGGGCGACGTACCGGAGGCGCCCGAGGTCGCCGAGGCCGTCACCAGGGCGGCGGCGCTGCTGGAGTCGCTCGGCCACGACGTCTCCCCAGGAGGCCCCCAGGCGCTCGCGGACCCTGACTTCCCACAGCACTTCGGCAACATCGTGGCCAACAACCTGGCCGCGCAAGTCGCGAGCCTGGGCGCGGCCCGCGGCAAGCCCGTGGACGTGGAGGAACTGGAGCCGCGTAACGCCGTCATGGTGGGCACGGCCAGGGACCACAGCGCGGCCGACCACATCCTGGCCACGCAGTGGGTCGACGGGTTCCGCCGGCGCATGGCCGCCTGGTGGAGCGCCGGTCACGACCTGCTGCTGATGCCGTCGCTGGGGGTCGCGCCGTTCCCGCTGGGCTGGATCCCGGCCGACGACCTCAGCCTGGGCTTCGGCAGGACCGCGCACGCCGTGGCCTACACCTCGCCGGTCAACGCGACCGGGCAGCCCGCCGTCTCGCTGCCCCTGCACAGAACCGCGGCGGGGCTGCCGGTGGGCGTGCAGCTGGTGGCGGCGGCCGGCCGGGAGGATCTGCTGGTCAGGGTGGCCGCGCAGGTCGAGCGGGCCTGCCCGTTCGAGCATGCGGCGCTGGCCTGATCGTGAGGAACTCGTGGCCGGGGCGACGCGTTATGTCGTGAAGAGCCGGGGGTAGGGGGTTTCTCATGATGGCAAAGGCAGCACGCGCCGCGGCGGCGTGGCGGACCTATCGCGAGGTGACCAAACCCGGGTCGCCCGCGCTGATGACCAGGGTCCGGGCGATCCCGCGGATGATCGGCGCGGTCATGCGCGGCCAGTACGACGGCATGGGCAAGGGCAAGCTGAGCCTGCTCGCGCTCGGCGTGGTCTACATCGTCTCCCCGGTCGACGTGCTGCCCGACTTCCTCATGCTGATCGGCGTCGCCGACGACTTCGGCGTGTTCCTGTGGCTGGTCGCCTCGCTGCTCGGCGAGAGCGGGCGTTACGTCCAGCACGAGCGCAGCGTCATCCAGAGCCGCGTCGAGGGGCCCGTCGAGGGCCTCGAACAGGCCTAGATCTCCTCCATGCGCAGCCAGGCGCGCGACGGCAGCGGGTGACCGAAGAGGCGGGCCGCGTTGCCGTAGGCGACTCGTGCGATGTCGGCGGGCGGCAGCGCGCCCAGGTTGTGCGCCACCGACTTCTGGGTGTCGGGCCAGGTCGAGTCGGAGTGGGGATAGCCGCTCTCCTGGAGTACGTGGTCAAGGCCCACGGCGAGCCGCACCCCCGACAGCGCGTGGTCGTCGCGCGTGCCGAAGAAGAAGTTGCGGCGCAGCACCTCACTCGGCTTGAGCCCGCCCTCCCATGACGCCTCACCGGCGACCGGATGGTCGAGGGCGTAGTCGGCGCGCTCGGCCAGCATCGGCAGCCAGCCGACGCCGCCCTCCACGATGAGGATGCGCAGCGCGGGGAAGCGCAGCGGCAGCCCCGACCAGAGCCAGTCGGCGCAGGCGAACATGGCGCTCGTCGGCATCAGCGTGGTGATCGCTTCGAGGGGCGTGTCGGGGGAGGGCACCGGCGACCAGGAGGCGTCGCCCGTGTGCAGGGCGACGACGGTGCCGGTCTCCTCGCAGGCGGCGAAGAACGGATCCCAGTGGCCGGAGTGGATCGACGGCAGCCGCAGCCTGGTCGGGAACTCCGGGAACACCACGGCCTTGAAGCCCTTGGCGGCGTTGGCGCGGATCTCCTTGGCGGCGACGTCGGGATCGGGCAGCCACGGGAGCTGCAGCCCGATGACCCGCTCCGGGTAGGTGCCGGCCCAGACGTCGATGTGCCACTCGTTCCACGCCTTGACCAGGGCCAGACCGAGCTCCTGGTCGCGGGTCCTGGCGAACGGCATGCCCGACTGGCCGGCCAGCATGCCGGGGAAGCAGAGCGCGGCCCAGATGCCCGCGACGTCCATGTCCTTGATGCGGGCCTCGATGTCGTGGCAACCCGGGCGCATGTTCTCGAACCGGACGGGGTCGAGGGTCCACTGCTCGCGTGGCAGCCCCGCGCCGACGTCGATGCCGGCGCACGGGTAGGTGGCCCCGCCGTAGCGCCAGACCTGGTGACCCGCCTCCGTCTCCACGACCTTGGGCGCGACCTCGGCGTATTTCTCCGGCAACCGGCCATCGAACAGATCGGGAGGCTCGATCAGGTGATCGTCGGCGGAGATGATCACGTAGTCGCGCCGCCTCGGGTCTGGGTCGGGGAGCAGCGGCGTAGTCACGCCAGTAACCGTACGACGAGGGGATAACGTCGAACAAGCTGCGACGTATCCGTTGGGTCTCCGAGATCACCACATCGGGAGCCGACTCGAGTCAAGGCGCTTCAGTCAACAGGTGATCCCGCAGCTCATCGACGGTGTCCTGGGTGAGCTGGAGCACGTGGCCGGTGTACGCCTCGACCGAGCCGTGCCGGCGGGCGAGATCGGTCAGGAAGAGCCGCATGGCCTCCGCGGGGGCCATTCCGAACCCCGGCCACGGGGACGCGCCCGGATGTCTGCTGCTCCAGTCGGCGCGGAACCGGTCGGTCGACAGCCCTGTGAGTGCGTAGTCGGCCACGATGTCGTCCTCGCTGACCCCCGCCAGCGACAGGACCAGCGCGGCGAGCACGCCGGTACGGTCCTTGCCGGCGGCGCAGTGGATGACGACCGGGGCGTTGTCGGCCCGCGCGATGGTCTCCAGCGCGATCCTGAGGTTCGCCACGCCGTCGTCGGTCAGCTCCAGGTAGCGGTCGGCGAGGTAACGCGCGATGCCGAGCTCCTCGTCGTAGGTGGTGGCGGTGTCCCAGCGGCGGCCCTCGATGGGCAGGTTCTGGTAGAGCAGGCCGTCGGTCTCGGGCACGCGGCCGTTCTTCTCGACCTCGAACGCGTGCCGCAGGTCGATGACGCTGCGTACGCCCAGGTCGCGGAAGGTCGTGAGGTCGTCACCGGCCAGCCAGCCGAGGGAGTCGGCCCGGTAAAGCCGCCGCCACCGGACGACGCGCCCATCTTTCGTGGAATATCCGCCTACGTCGCGAAAATTGCAGAGATTGGTGAATGTGATGTGGCGCACCTCACCACCCTAGCGGGGAGACGTCCGAGTTCCCTCAGCGTCGGCTTCCTCAGCGTCGGCCCTCTCGGCTTCCTCCGCGGCGGCCCTGCGCTCGGCCACCTCGCGGCGGATCAACAGGACCCATCCGCCGACGGCGATCCCGATGAACAGCCACCACTGGACCCCGTAGGCCAGGTTGAGGCCGCCACCGGCGCCCACGTCGGGCTCCGGCACCGGCGCGGGCGCCGCGGCCGGCCGCGGCTGCTGCTCGGTCAGCTCCACGTAACCGCCCACCAGCGGGTACGGGAGCCCCTTCCCGATCGTGTCCGCGTTGATCAGCAGCACCTGACCGGGCGGCAGCCCTGAGCGCTCCCGGATGCCGCTGGACTCCTCGGTCTCGCTCGGGCGCAGCCGGCCGGTGACGCTGACCTGCCCCGTGGGAGGCGGCGGCACCTCGGGTGGGGTGTCGGCGGTGGCGCCGGCCTTGACCCAGCCCCTGTTGACGATCACAGCCGTGCCGCGGCCGGTGACGAGCGGGGTCAGGACGTAGTAGCCGGGCCTGCCCTCCTGGGGGCGCCGGCGTACGACCAGGGCGTGAGACGGGTCGTACGTGCCCGCCACCGTCACCTTCCTGAACCGGTCGTCCTCACGGACCGGCCGCCCGGGGGCCGCCAGCCGTTCCAGCGGCACCGGCGGGGCCTCGATGTTGGCGGTGACCCGCTCGCTGTTGGCGGAGCGTTCTTCGAACCGTCCGAACTGCCACCGCCCGAGGAACACGAAGGCGGGGATGACCAGCAGCACCACCACGTGGAGCGCGAGCCACCGAGGCGTCAGAAGGAACCGGTACACGCTCTCAAGACTAGGCGCAAAGAGGGCCGCCACCTGCGTCGGGCCGCTCACGCGCTCCTGAGCTCGGCTCCTTCCCCGGGGACGGGCGTGATCTCGCGCGGGCCGCTCACGTCGTGGCCGTCGGCGCAGCGGAAGTGCTGCTCGACGGGGGCGCCGCAGCCGCGGTGGGTGAGCCGGACGGGCGGCCCGTCGTCGTCGCAGAGGTATTTGTCGCCCCAGTGCATGAGCGCGACCATCAGCGGATAGAGGTCACGGCCCTTGTCGGTGAGCCGGTATTCGTCGCGCTGGCGCTGCCCAGGCTCGCGGTAGGGCTCCTTGCGCAGCAGGCCCTCGTCGACCAGCCGGGCCAGGCGGGCGCTGAGCACCTGGCGAGGGGCTCCGGTGATCGCCTGCATGTCGGCGAAGCGCCGCACGCCGCTGAACGCCTCGCGCAGCACGAGGAAGGTCCACTTCTCCCCGACGATGTCGAGGGTGCGCTCGATCGAGCATCTGTCCGCTCGGAAATCCATGCGAGACGGCACATTCATCTCGCCATTATATCTGAGTTCGATTGACAGACCCAGAGGTGACAGGGCAGGCTGAGTTCGTGAATGGAACCCAGATCCGTCCGGCCTGTCCTGATGACGAGGAGGGGATCAGACGTTTCCTGGCGGGTCTGTCGCTGCACACGCAGACGCTGCGCTTCTTCACGGGCGTCGCCAACCCCGCCGCCGGTCTTGTGCGCACGCTGCTGGCGGTGGACGAGCGCCGCGACGCGCTCGTCGCCACCGCCGAGGGCGGCGAGATCGTCGGCCACGCCATGAGCTATCGGGGCGGGTGCAGCGACGTGGAGATCGCCGTGGTGGTGACCGACCGGTGGCAGGGGTTCGGGCTCGGGCCGCGGCTGGTCGACACGCTGCTGATGCGGGCCGCCGTACGGGGGGCGAGGACCGTGGGGATGGACGTCCTCGGCGAGAACCGGCGGGTGTTGCGGCTCATCCGCAGGTTGTGGCCGGACGCCGAGATGACGGTCGCCTCCGGTGCCGTGGCGGTCACCGCTATGATCGATCGGCACGGGTTATTTGCGGAATAACGTTCTGGTGGCACACCATTGACAGCGTGAAGAGTGTCAAGAACGGACGCGACGGCCGGACCCGCATCATCGAGGGTGCCCTCCGGCGGTTCAGCCAGGACGGCGTCTCCGCCACCACGCTGGCCAGCCTCCGCGAGGAAAGCGGCGTGAGCGTCGGCAGCTTCTACCACCACTTCGCCAGCAAGGAGCATGTCTTCGGCGTGCTGTACGCCGAGATCCTCACGGCCTACCAGAGCGCCTTCCTCGCCGAGCTGGTCAGCCACGAGGAGGCCCGCGACGGCATCGAGGCCGTGGTGGCCTTCCACATGCGCTGGGCGGGCGAGCACCCCGAGCGGGCCAGGCTGCTGGTCAGTGAGCGCCCGCCGCGCAAGCACGAGCCGGGCGGCGCTGAGGTGGCCGAGGAACGTCGCGCGTTCTTCCGCAAGGTCTCCGACTGGTGGCGGCCGCACATGAAGAACGGCCTGCTCCAGCCCGTCCACCCGACCATGTGCTACGTGCTGTGGCTGGGGCCCGCGCAGGAGATGTGCCGCCTGTGGTTCGCGGGCGCCCACACGCCTACCGACGAGGAGATCAGGGGCCTGGGCGAGGCGGCCTGGCAGAGCCTGCGCCAGCGCTCCGGCTGACGGCACGCGCGGCGGCCACCTCGCCGGGTCCGTACGTCGCGGGTGTTCGGGTCATGCCGGTTGGCGGGTCGGTGAGGGCACCCGCCAGCTGTGCCCGCCGAGGGTGATGTCGAGCCGGAGGTCGCCGCGCTGCCTGCGCAGGCCCGGCACACGTACGCGCACCAGCACGTCGAACCTGCCCTGGCGCGGATAGCCGAACCCCAGCTCGCCCGGCAGCACCAGGCCGCCCAGCATGTGATCAAGAAGGTGTGCGACGCCTGTCGCACGCTGCACGCCGACCTGGCCGCCGGCAACCTGGGCAAGCCCGGATCGCCGCGCCGTCTCAAGGCCGAGGCCAAGCCGGTCTCCTTCCGGCCGCTGGCCGCCCAGCCGTATGACGACCGGTGCCTGTCCTGGCAGCACGACGCGCGGACGGTGTCGATCTGGACGACCGGCGGCCGGCTGAAAGGGGTGGCCTTCACCGGCTCGGACCAGCAGCTGGCGCTGCTGGCCGCCCACCGCCGTGGCGAGTCGGATCTGGTGTGCCGGGACGGGATGTGGTTCCTGCACGCCACCATCGAGGTCCCCGACGTCCCGGCCGCCGCGCCCAAGGGGTTCTTGGGCGTGGACCTGGGCATCGCCAACATCGCCACTACCAGCGACGGCGTCCGGCGCAGCGGTGAAGGGCTGAACGCGGTGCGGCACCGGCATCGTGCGTTGCGCCGCCGGTTGCAGGTTAAAGCCACCAAGTCCGCCAAGCGGCTGCTCAAGCGCCGTCGCCGCAAGGAGGCCCGTTTCGCGGCCGACACCAATCATGTGATCGCCAAGCAGATCGTGACCGAGGCGGAACGCACCGGGCGCGGGATCGCTCTGGAAGACCTCCAGGGTATCCGCGAGCGGGTACGGCTTCGCAAGCCCCAGCGGGTCACGCTGCATGGGTGGAGTTTCCGCCAGCTGGGCGGCTTCATCGACTACAAGGCGGCCCGGGCCGGTGTCGCCGTCATCCACGTCGATCCGTCCTACACCTCACAGCAGTGCTCGCAGTGCGGGCACGTGGACCGGCGCAACCGGCCCGGCCAGGCTACCTTCTCCTGCACGTCGTGCGGCTTCGCTGAGCACGCCGACGTCAACGCAGCCCGCAACATCGCCTCACGCGGTGAGACGGGCTGGGCAGTGAGTCACGCTGCCTGACGCGGACCAGACCGTGCACCCCATGTACGGCGAGGAGCTGCAAGCTCGGTCGTTCACGGCCGAGAAGCTGACAGATATCGCGTCCGCGTTGTCCCGCGCAGGCAGAATGCCGGGCGGACCGGTAACCGTATGAACACCCTCGGTATCGGATCATGCGTGGAAGTCCGCGATGAAAGGATGGACTTGTGGAACGACTGCGCGATCATCTCCTGGAGACCGGTTACACGATCGACGGCGTACGCGAGCGCCTCGGCGCGATGGCCGCCTCCGCGCTGTCCAGGGAGGAGCTGGTCCCGGCGCTGCGGGCCACCGCCGACGGCGACCCGCTGGCGACGCTGATCCGGTTGTGGTGGCTGGGTGTTCCCGTGCCGGCGAAGGGGCTCGCGCCGGAGGTCATGCGTTCCGGGCTGGTCGAGACGGACGGCGACCAGGTCCGCGCGAGCGTGCACCTGCAACCGTGGGAGACCGGCGGCTACCTCGTCTCCGACCGCAAGGTCAGGCCGGGTGACCCCGCGCTGCGGCCCGACCACGTCGTGGGAGCCGGCGGCGCCTCGGCGAACCTGGCCCAGCTCGTCACCCGCCGCCCGGTCGGGCGCGCGCTCGACCTCGGCACGGGGTGCGGTGTGCAGGTGCTGCACCTCGACGGGCGGGCCGGGCACATCGTGGCGACCGACCTCAACCCGCGGGCGCTGGAGCTGGCCGGGCTGAGCTGGGAGTTGTCCGGGGTGTCCGGGGTGGACGCGCGCGCCGGGTCGATGTTCGAGCCGGTCGAGGACGAGCTGTTCGACCTGATCGTGAGCAACCCGCCGTTCGTGATCGCCCCGGAGGGGAGGCTGACCTACCGGGAGACGGGTGCCGCCGGCGACGACTTCTGCCGCGACCTCGTCCGCGAGACGCCCCGTCACCTCAGCCCCGGCGGGCAGGCCCACTTCCTGGCCAGCTGGCTGCACGTCGAGGGCGAGGACTGGCACGACCGCGTCGGCGGCTGGCTGCGCGAGACCGGCTGCGACGCCTGGGTGGCGCAGCGCGACGTGCAGGACCCCGCCGAGTACGTCGAGCTCTGGCTCAGGGACGCCGCCGAGCAGGGCACCAGGAGCTACGCGGAGCGCTACGACCGCTGGTTGTCCTGGTTCGAGGAGCGCAAGGTCGAGGCCATCGGGTTCGGCTGGATCTCGATGCGCAACTCGGGCACGCTCGACCCGGTCGTACGTGTCGAACACCTCACCCACCAGGTGAGCCTGCCGGTCGGCGACTACGTCGACTCGGTGCTCGACGCCGTCGCGGACGCCCACCGGGCCGGCGACCTCGACGCCGCGCGGCTGCGTACGGTGGAGGGCCTGCTCGACGAGCGGATCGGCCTGCCCGGCGCGGAAGACCCGATCCGCATCGTGCTGCGGCAGACGCAGGGCCTGCGCCGCAGCAGGGAGGTGGGCACGGTGGAGGCCGCGCTGGCGGGCGTGTGCGACGGCCAGCTGGCGCTGGGGCCGCTGCTCAACGTGATCGCCGAGCTGGTCGGCGACGGCGAGATCCCCAACGCCGACGCGGTCAGGCCCCTCATCGCCGAGGGATACTTCCTCCTTTGATCCGGCATTGATCGGACGTTGACACCTCGGGTGGAGGCTCAAGGCCAGGACACGGCCCTGGGGGGTTCGAGGGCCGTGCCAGGTCCGGCCGGTCGTCTGTGTGAGGCGGCTGCCGCCCGCGGAGCATCCCGATGACCGGGCCCCCTAGCGACGCGTGGCGGCGAAGGATGACCGGCCGGGCTGAACCTCAGTCGATCACGGGCACCTCGTGACTCCCTAAGGACAGCCTTGATCAACCATGTGTGGATGACACGTCTGGACGACGAGCTGTACTCAGGACTCGACGACGGGCTCGCCGTCGGTCCCAGCGACGGAACCAGCGACGGGCTCGGTGACGGAACCAGCGACGGAACCAGTGGCGGGCTCGTCGGCGGGGATGCCGTCGAGCAGGGCCTTGAGATCGCCGGCCTCGGGAGCGCCGAGCCGGGAGAAGATCTCGAAAGCCTGCCGTAGGCAGTCGAGACTCCTCCGCGCGGCGCCCGGCTCATGACCGAGGCCGCGCAGCGCCTTGCCGAGCACGGTGAGCGAGAGCGCCTCGCCGTAGGGGTGGCCGATGTCGCGGGAGACCACGAGGGCCTGCTCGGCGTGGCGTACGGCGTCGGGGTAGCGCTCGGCGGCGATGAAGGTCTCGGCCAGCCTGGAGCACACGCGCTGCTCCCAGACCCGCTGCCTGCTGGCCCGGAAGAAGGCGAGGCACTCGGCGTGGTGGTGCACGGCCTCGGTGAGCCGGCCGACCCGGGAGAGCACGATGCCGAGGTGGTAGCGGGCGCGCGCGGTGCCGGCGCCGCTGCCGATCTCGGTGAAGATGGCCAGGCCCTTCTCCGCGGCGGCGATCGCGTCGTCGGGGCGGCCGAGGCCCAGGTGGTCGCGGGCGGAGTAGCTGAGCACCAGGGCCTCGCCCGCGGGCACGCCGTTCTCGCGGTAGAAGCGCATCGCGGAGTCGAACAACGCCAGCGCCTCGGTGTGGCGGCGCTGCCTGCCGACCACGACGGCCAGGGCGTTGCGCACCTCGCCGGTGACGATCTTCTCGTCGCGTTCGCGCGACAGCTCGTCCACGCGCCTGAAGTGTTCCTCGGCGTCCTTCAGCCGGTTGCCCGCGAACAACACCCGGCCGAGCACGTAACGGGCGCGCAGTTCGCCCGCGGTGTCGCTGATGGCCAGCGCGGCGGCCAGCACCGCCCGGGTGCTCTGGTCGAACTCGCGCGTGTGCGTGCCCGACTCCAGCAGCGGCTCCATCGCCACCAGCAGGTCGGCGGCGGGCAGGAGGTGCTCGGCGGTGCGGGCGGAGGCCGCCGCCTGGTTGATGGCGGCGAACAACGAGTCGCCTTCGGCGATCAGCCAGGCCACGGCCTCGTCGACGCTGGTGAACGTACGTCCGCTGCCGACCACGACCAGGTTGGCCGAGATCATGCTGCCTTCGTAGGCCAGTTCGTGCGCCGACTGGGCGGAGGCCAGGTAGAAGCCGAGCAGCCGGCGCAGCGCCATCGTCCTGGCCTGGGGCCGCTCGCCCTTGTCCAGCTCCCGCCTGGCGAACAGCTTGAGCAGGTCGTGGAAGCGGTAGCGGCCCGGCGCCGGCGCCTCCAGCAGGCTGGCGTCCACGAGCGACTCCAGCACCTCCTCGGCCTCGAACGCGCTCATCGACAACACGGCCGCGGCGGCGCCCGCGGAGATGCCGGGGCCGTTGGGCAGCGCGAGCAGCCGGAACGCGCGGGCCTGCGCGGTGTCGAGCTGCCCGTAGCCGAGCGCGAACGTGGCCTCGACGGCCAGGTTGCCCACCCGCAGCTCGTCGAGGCGGCGCTGCTCGTCGGCCAGCCTCGGCACCAGCGAGGCGACCGTCCACGACGGGCGGGCGGCGAGCCTGGCGGCCACGATCCGCACCGCCAGCGGCAGGAACCCGCAGGCGGCCACCACGTCCATGGCCGCCGCGTGCTCGGGTGAGACGCGCTCGGCTCCGGCGACGGCGGCGAACAACGACAGGGCCTCGTCCGGCTCCATGACGTCGAGGTCGATCAGCCGGGCCGACGGCAGGTCGGCGAGCTTGCCGCGGCTGGTGACGATGGCCGCGCAGCCGGCGGAACCGGGCAGCAGCGGGCTGACCTGCGCGGCGTCGCGGGCGTTGTCGAGCAGGACGAGGATGCGGCGGTCGGCCAGGATCGAGCGGTAGAGCGCGGAGCGTTCGGCGAGGCCCTCGGGGATGACGTCCGGCGGGATGCCGAGCGCGCGCAGGAACCCTCCGAGCGCCGACTCGGGCGCGGTGGCCTCGCCGGAGTAGCCGCGCAGGTCGGCGTAGAGCTGGCCGTCGGGGAAGACCTCGTCGACCTGGTGGGCGACGTGTACGGCCAGCGCGGTCTTGCCGACGCCGCCGATGCCGGAGATGGCGACCACCGGCACCCCTTCGGGCGACGACTGCGCGGACGAGCGGGCCGACACCATCGTGCGCAGGCGCCGCACGACCTCCTTGCGGCCGGTGAAGTCGCTGACGGCGGCGGGCAACTGCGCGGGGCGGGGCAGGTCGAGCGCCTGCGGCTCCTCTTCCTCGTACGCCTCGGCGGCGGAGGTCTCGTCGTCGGCGACGGGCGCGGCGGCCAGCGTGGGGTCGGCGGCCAGGATGCGCTGGTGCAGCGCGCTCAGCTCGGGGCCGGGCTCGATCCCCAGCTCGTCGACGAGCGCCTCGCGGGTCTCGGTGAAGACGTTGAGCGCATCGCCCTGCCGGCCGCAGCGGTAGTAGGCGAGCATGAGCTGGGCGCGCAGCCGCTCGCGCAGCGGGTGGTCGGCGGTCAGCGCGATCAGCTCGGAGACGACCTTCGCGTGGTCGCCCAGCTCCAGGTCGACGTCCATGAGCGTCTCGACCACGCTGATGCGGCGCTCGACCAGCCGGTCGCGCTGGTGCTCGGCGTAGGGCCCGACGGCTCCGGCCAGCGGCTCGCCCTCGAACAACTTCAGCGCCGCCCGCAGCGCCCTCGCGGTCTCGGACAGCCGGCCGGCCCTGCGCGCGGACTCGGCCTCGCGGATGCCGCGTTCGAAACGGGTCAGGTCGAGCGCGTCGCCGGGCAGGCGCAGCGCGTAGCCCCTGCCGATCGAGGTCAGCAGCTCGGGGCGGGAGCGGGCGGGCCGGTCGGGTTCGAGCACCGTACGGAGCCTGGAGACGTAGGTGCGCAGGGCGCCCAGAGCGCGCGGCGGCGCTTCCTCGCCCCAGACCGCGTCGATCATCTCGTTGGGGGTGACCGCGTGCCCTTCCCGCAGCAGCAACATGCCGAGAATGGAGCGCTGCAGCGGGGTGCCGAGGTCGAGTTCCCGGCCATCGCGCCACGCGCGGACAGGACCGAGCACGGCGAACCGCAGCCCGCCTGGAACGCTCTGACCAGCCATGCCGTCTGTCTCCAAGCAATGGAACGATTTGGTACCAAATGATAGATCCATAGTTGCTCGTCACCTAGACGCCGGGCTGACCGTTCACGAGGCGTTGATCCGCCGTTGATCAGGCGTTGAGCTCACCCCTGGATGCTGAGGCTCGGCTGGGTATGACACTCAGGCGATACCGGACACACGCGGGGGCGTGTCATACAGAGAGCCGGCGGGCAGGCAAAAATACCGGCCCCGCCCAGAAATTTCGGGCGGGGCCGTGACGGAAAGAATGAGCATGAACACCTGCCGGTGCGCGGGCCGGTCAGCTGCGGACAGGGTGGCTCCGCAGGTCGACGACCCCTTGTGGGGGGTGGGGGACCGGTTTCCCCGGCTGGGTGGGCCTCCTGGGGACCGCTTCAGTGCGCGGCGACGAGCGCGGGGTCCGGCCCGGCGGTCGCGCCGTGACGTACGAGCGAGAGCTCTTTCAGGCCCATCGACAGGTGGTGGAGATTGGCCGCGATCCACGGCAGTTCGAGCGGGTCGGGGCTGGTCAGAGCGGTCAGCCGCTCCTGTGCGGTGTCGCCGTAGAGCAGGCTCACCGCCACCCTCATGCGGGCCGCGGCGGGGTCGTCGCCGAAGGCGTGCCCCGGCAGGACGCCGATGCCGTGGTTCTCCAGCAGAAGTCTGGTGATCTCGGCGGAGCCGCCGAGCCTGAGGTGGCTGAGGTCGGGGTAGAGGTAGAAGCCGCCCTGAGGGGTGGGCACGTCGGCGCCGATCTCCACGAACCTGTCGTGCACGGCCCGTGCGAGCAGGCCGTGCAGCCGGCGGCTGCGGGTGATGCGCTCGGTCAGCTCGCGTGGGTCGCCGAAGGCGTAGGCGGCGGCCTCCTGTACGGGTGCCGCGGGCGCCGACCAGATCTCGCTGGCCACCGCGAGCAGGCGGGCGCGCAGTTCGTGCCCGTCGTCGGGGAGCCTCGCGACGCCGATCCGCCAGCCGCCCAAGGCCAGGCTCTTGCTGAGGCCGGTGGTGACGATCGTGCGCTCGGGTGCGAGGTCGGCCGGGGAGGTGTAGGGCAGGTCGGGGTCGTGGAGCAGGTCGCGGTAGATCTCATCTGAGATGATCATGAGGTCGAGCTCGCGGGCGACCTCCACCAGGCGGCCCACGGTCGCCGGGGTGGCCAGCCGTCCCGTCGGATTGTCGGGGAGTGTGACGAGCACCGAGCTCACGACCCTGCCCTGTGCCCTGGCCAGCCGCACCTGGGCGGCCACCAGGTCGGGGTCGGGCACCCCGCCCTCTCCTGGAGGTGCGGGCACCAGGATGGGGCGGGCGCCGACGAGGTCGGCCTGCGCGGCGTAGCTGACCCAGCTGGGCATGGGCAAGACGATGTCTCCGCCGATCGCCAGGAGCAGGCCGTACAGCAGCGACTTGCTGCCGGGCCCGCAGACGACCAGTTCGGGGTCGGTGATGAGCCCCCGTCGTGTCCAGTAGCCCGCCGCCGCGACCCGTAGTCCGGACGCCCCCGCGACCGGTCCGTAGCCGTTGTGCTCCGATGCGGCGGCCAGCCTCTCGCGCAGCGCCGGGTGGACGGGCAGACCGGCCTCACCGAAGGCCAGGTGCAGCACACGTTCCCCGGCGCGTCGTCTTCGTTCGATGTCCTCGTTCGCCGCCAGAGTGGCGGACAGAGTTACCGTCATGTTTGTCACGTTCCCAGGGTGGTTGCCTTCAGGCATCAGGACAAGCGAGGCTTTTCATGGGTAGGCGTAAGGAAGTCTGATGCTCGAATTGCGGCGTTTGGTGCTGATCTGCGAATTCGCACGCCGAGGAAGCATCTCGGCGACCGCCGAGTCGCTGGGATACAGTCCTTCGGCGGTTTCGCAACAACTCGTCGCGCTCGAACGCGAGACCGGCACGGCGCTGATCGACAGGACCGCGCGCAGCGCGGAGCTCACCGACGCGGGCCGCCGGCTCGTCACGCACGCCGAGCGCATCCTGTCCATGGTCGAGGAGGCCGAGTCCGACCTGTCCGCGCACGCGGGCACACCGGCGGGACGGGTGGTCGTCACCGCGTTCCCGACGGCGGCGGTCGCGTTCGCGCCCGCGCTCGCCCGCTCGCTGCGCCGCCACACCCAGCTCACGCTGCGGCTGGGGCAGAGCCGGTCCGGGCGCGGGATGCGCGAGGTGCAGTCGGGCGAGGTGGACATCGCGCTCGTCGACGACTGGTACGGCCGCGTGCGCGACAGCGAGAGCCTGCGGGTCTTCCCCCTGCTGCACGACCCCCTGGTGCTGGTCGTGCCGCGCAAGCACCGCCTGGCCGACCCCGACGTCCCGGTCGACCTGCGCGAGCTGCGCGACGAGGCGTGGATGGCCACACCCGACGGCGAGCCGTCGCGGCTGGCCGTGGATCGCCTCCTGGTCGACGTGGGCGGCACCCGGCCGACGCCGTGGGAGTTCGAAGGGCTGGGGACCATCCTGTCGCTCGTCGCCAAGGGCATCGGCATCGCCGCCGTGCCCGCGCTCGCGCTGGCCGCCGGGGTGCGGGGGCTGGCCGTACGACAGTTCCCCGGCAACCCGGTCGGCCGCGTGGTGCACGCCGTCGCCAGGGGCTCCAGCGTCAACCGGCCGTCGGTGTCGGTGACGTTGCGGGCCATCCACGTGGCCGCCCGCTACATCGCGGCCGACCTCGAACCGGTACGCCCGGCGGAGCGGCGGCGGGCCGAGGACGACATGCTCGCCGACTGGCCCGACGGGCCGGACCGCTCGGCCAAGGACGTGGTGGGCCGCTCGTTCGGCGAGTGAGCCGCCGCTCGCGCCGGCTCGTTCGGCGAGTGAGCCGCCGTTCGCGCCGGCGACCCCGCACCGGGCCGGTCGCGGAGGCGATAGCGTCTGCGTTCATGGCGCCGACGTACGACATCGAGCACCTCCTGCTCTCCCAGCCCAGCGTCCGCACGGTCGCGGGCGTCGACGAGGTGGGCAGGGGCGCGTGGGCCGGTCCGGTGACGGTCTGCGCCGTGGTCACCGACCTGTCCGAGCCGCCCGCGGGGCTGACCGACTCCAAGCAGGTCTCCGCCGCCAGGCGTACGCCGCTCGCCGCCGAGCTGGCCGCGTGGGCGGCGGGCGTCGGCTACGGCGAGGCCGGCCACGCGGAGATCGACGAGCTGGGCATGACGCAGGCCCTGCGCAGGGCGGCCCGCCGGGCGCTGGAGGCGCTGCCCGTACGCCCCGACGCGGTGATCCTCGACGGCAAGCACGACTACATCGGAGCGCCCTGGCCGGTGCGGCTGGAGATCAGGGGCGACGCGGCGAGCATCTCGGTGGCGGCGGCGTCCGTGCTGGCCAAGGTGCGGCGCGACGCCTACATGGGGACGATCGGCTGCGACGAGTACGGCTTCGCCGACAACGCCGGCTATCCGTCGCCGCTGCACCAGGAGGCCCTCGCCCGGCTGGGGCCCACCCCGCACCACCGGCTCTCGTGGTCCTACCTGGACGATCTTCCGCAGTGGCGGCATCTCAAGCTGCACCGCGACCCGCTGGCGGGCGAAGGGCAGGCGACGCTCTTCGGCTGACCGGCGGGACCCGTCATGATGGAGCAGGTGCGAGTCGGCATTTTTCTGATCGCGGCGCGGTTTCCCGGCCAGGAGGCCGGGCGGGTGTTGTCCGACGCCGTCGAGCTGGTCGTGGCGGCGGAGGAGGCGGGGTTCGACGACGCGTGGATCGCCGAGCACCACTTCATGTCGTACGGCGTGTGCCCGTCGGCCACGACCCTGGCGGCGGTCGCCGCCGGCAGGACCACCCGCATCGGGCTGGGCACGGCCGTGAGCGTGTTGTCCACGCAGCATCCGGTGGCGCTGGCCGAGCAGGCGGCCATGCTGCACCACCTTTCCGGCGGGCGGTTCACGCTGGGCGTGGGCAGGGGCGGGCCGTGGGTGGACCTGGAGGTGTTCGGCACGGGGGCAGAACGGTTCGAGCGGGGGTTCGGGGAGTCGCTCGACGTGCTGCTCGACGCCCTTTCGACGGGCCGGGTGGCCGCGGACGGCGAGTTCTTCCGCTTCAGGGAGGTCGGGGTGGTGCCGCAGGCGGCGATGCGGCCGGTCGTCGCGTGCACCTCCGGGCCGACGGTGGGGCTGGCGGCTCGGCGCGGGCTGCCCATGTTGCTCGGCATGCACGTCGGGGACGCGGAGAAGGCGGCGATGGTCACGGACTACGCGGCGCGCGGGGGAACGGCGGCCGGGCACGTGGCGGCGGGGGTCGCGTACGTGGCCGACTCGACGGCCCTGGCGGTGCGGGAGCTCAAGGGCTCGTTGCCGCGGTGGCTGGGGCCTGGGCTGGCGGGTTATGTGCCGGTGGACGGCCGGCCGCGGGCCTCGCGGGACGTCCCGGCGTACGTCGATCTGCTGACGCGCATCCATCCGGTCGGGTCGGCCGGGCACTGTGCGGAGACCCTGCTGCGCACGGCGGAGCAGACCGGGATCGAGCACTTCATCCTGATGGTCGAGGGCCTGGGGGACCATCGGCGCACGCTGGAGAACGTCAGGCGCTTCGGCGCCGAGGTGCTGCCGCTGCTGCCCCGGTGACCCGGCGGGCTGCCGGGCCACCGGGAGGGATCAGCAGTCCACCAGCTCCGGTTTCTGGTTGAGGATCTGGGCTCGCGGAGTGACGAACTCGTGCAGGGCCTTCGTGGCCGTCGGATCGAAGACGGCGACCCGGTGGCAGTTCTGGAAGGCCAGGCGGACCCCGAAGTGGCGCTCCAGCGCACCGCGCATCGAGTCGCTCGCCAGGCAGCGCAGGAGCTGGCCGCGGGCCTCCTCGGACGGCGGTGGCACCGTGTTGTCCTCGAACTCGGCCCCGGTCTGCTCGCGCCGGCTCGCCAGGTCGCTGATCAGCGACCACGCGTACGGCAGCGAGTCGCGGACGCACGCGACGAAGGCCGCGTCGTCCACGTCACCGGCCCTGGCCTGGTCGAGCAGATCGTTCGGAACGGTCAGCGACATGCTGTCTCCTCTCGGAACGGGTCAAATGTGACGTTAAGCGGGGATGGGGGGAGCCTCCAGATGCCTGGAGGGGGACAGTCGTGTGTTCAGGGCCCGTAGACGAAGCCCGGATCCACCTGCTCGGCGAGGTCGGTGCCGGCGCGCTCGTTGCCCCACGCGCGGGCGTTGCGCAGGTGGAACTCCACGGTCTGCCGGCCGAAGCGCTCCCAGTCTTTCTCCTGCTCATCGACGGTCTTGCGGAGCAGGGCGAGCGCGTCGGCGTTGGCCGGCTCGAGGTCGTCGAGCGTGAAGTGGCGGCCCTGCTCCATGGCGCGGACGGCGGCCGAGTGCTCCATCCAGGTGAGCAGATCGTCACCCACGTGCTCGCGCAGGAAGTCGACGTCGGACTCGCCGTGCACCTTGTTGCCGACCACGGCGAGCGCCACGTCGTAGTGGGCGGCGTAGTCGCGGTATTGCCGGTAGACGCTCACGCCCTGCCTGGTCGGCTCGGCCACGAGGAACGTCAGGTCGAACCGGGTGAACAGGCCGGAGGCGAAGGAGTCGGCGCCGGCCGTCATGTCGACCACCACGTAGGAACCGGCGCCGTCGACCAGGTGGTTGAGCAGCAGCTCGACCGCGCCGACCTTCGAGTGGTAGCAGGCCACGCCCAGGTCGTCCTCGCTGAACGGGCCCGTCGCGAGCAGGCGCAGGCCGTCGGGCGTGCTCAGCCCGAGCGGGTCGGCGGCGAGGTCGTCGAAGCTGAGCAGCGTGGAGCCGCGACCGGGCGGGGTGGTCTTGACCATGGCCTCCGCCGAGGGGATGCGCGGGTTGGAGCCGCGCAGGCGCTCCTTGATCTCGGTGAGGTGGGCGCCGAGCGGCTCGGGCTGCCGGTCGAGGCCGAGCACCAGGGCGAGGTGCTGGTTGATGTCGGCGTCGATGGCGACCACGGGCCCGCCCTGGCTCGCCACGTGCCTCGCGAACAGCGCCGACATCGTGGTCTTGCCGCTGCCGCCCTTTCCGACGAACGCCACTCTCACGGCGCCTCCTTGTGGGGATGAAAATGGTTACCGTTTCTGTCCGGCACCATCATGCCACACTCGGTGCATGCGGAACGAAGAATTGGCGCGCGCCGTGCGTTTGCGCGAGGAAGGCCAGAAGGAGGAGGCCCGGCAACTCCTCGTCGACCTGGCCCGGCGGCATCCCGATGACGCCGAGGTGGCCTACCAGGCCGCATGGGTGCACGACGCGCTCGGCCTCGAGGCCGAGGCCGTGCCCCACTACGAGCGGGCGCTGGCAGGCGAAGGGCTGAGCGAGGCCGACCGGCTGGGCGCCTTCACGGGGTACGGCAGCACGCTGCGGGTGCTCGGCAGACCCGCCGAGGCGCTGGAGACGTTCGAGCGCGGGCTGAAGGAGTTCCCCGGCGACGGGGCGCTGCGCACGTTCTCGGCGATGGCCCTGCACAACACCGGGCGCAGTGCCGAGGCGGTCACGACGCTGCTCAAGGTGATCGCCGAGTCGGACCAGGCCGGCATATACACCCGCGCCATCGCCTACTACGCCGACCACCTGGACGAGACGGTCTAACGGCAGGCGGCGTCGAGGTTGATCGGGTTGTCCGGCTTCGGCGTCGCGGCCGGCCGCTCGCGCGTGGGCACGGTCCTGGTGGACGGGCGGTCCCTCAGGGAGCCGGAGACCGTGTCGCGGATGAGGTTCCAGTCCGGGTTCGCGGTGTCGACCAGCGGCGGCACGAAGCTGAGACTGCGGACCTTGGCGCTCTTCACCTTCTGCGAGAGCTCCACGACGGCCGGCAGCACGTCCTGGGGCAGGTCGGTGGAGATCGTACGCTTGGCGGCCGCGGCCAGCCGCTCGAAACTGTTGATCACGGTCATCGGCTCCGCCTGCTTGACGACCGCGTTGAGCAGGCACTTCTGCCGTCCCATGCGGACATAGTCATCGCTGTCGGTGCGCGAGCGGCCGTACCACAGGGCCTCCTCGCCGGAGAGCCTGCGCGTGCCCGCCGGCAGCAGGCCCTCGCGGTTGCGGCCGTACACGATGGGGTCCTTGATGGTGACCCGTACGCCGCCCATGGCGTCGACGAGCTCCGCGAAGCCCTTCATGTCGACCAGCACGTGGTACTGCACGGGAATGCCGAGAATGCCGCTGATCGTCTCCTTGAGCACGGCGGGGCCGCGTTTGCCCTTCGGCACGCCCGGCACCACGTCCGGATGGTCCTCCGCGTACTGGAAGATCTCGTTGAGCAGGCCCGGCGTGTCGGCGCCCGCGCCGGTGAAGCCGAACGGGAACCGCGACCTGGCAGGGCCGTGGGGCAGCGGCACCCGCTGCAGGTTGCGCGGCAGGCCGAACAGCGTGGTCGCGCCGGTCGTGGTGTCCACGCTGGCCACCGTCATGCTGTCGGTGCGCACGCCGGGCCTGCCGGGCGCCGAGTCGCCGCCGAGCAGCAGGAACTGCACACGATCCGCGCCGTTCCACGGGTCCTGGGCCATGATGGGTGTGCTGTCGGCGTTCGACGGGAACAACGTGTTCACGACGTCCCGCGACAGGTAGGCGATCCTGGCGGCGTAGGCGGTGGGGGCCAGGACGAGGGCGCAGAGCGCGACGGTCAGCGTCGTGGTGAAGAAGCGGCCGATCCGGTCGGAGCGCGGGGGGCGCACCAGCACGAACGACCAGACGATCACGCCGGTCCAGGCCAGGGCGATCATCACCAGCGCTACGGTGAGCACCGTCAGCCAGCGCGGCTGGACGGCCAGGGACAGGAGGTTGGCGCTGTACGCGGTGACCACGGTGAGCACGCCGGCCAGCATCAGCACGTACGCCACCATGAGGGCCAGCCCGGACCGGCGGCGTTCGACCGCCAGGTGCGCCACGCCCCACAACATGGCCGCCCCCATGGTCAGCGCGATGCTCGCTCCCAGGCCAAAACCTCGTTCTCTCCCTGTCATGCCTGGTCAAACCCCCAAAGTATGCCCATCCAAGTCACCCTAGTTATGCGTAATGTGCTGGTGATGGTGCGCCAGGGCAGGGTTCGGTCAATTCCCGGTCAAGACAAGCTTGAGATATAACGTGAATGTGGGCAAGCGACACGGTAGTTACGGGTTCGATGCACCTTGGGCGCTGGCGGGGTTACTCCTCGGAGTGATCACGCTGGCGGCGCTCACGGCGGTGTCGTTCACGTTCGACGTCCCGGAGGCGGGAGTCGCCTTCCTGCTCGGCGGCACGTACACGCTGGCCAGCGCGGGCAGTCACCTCTACACGACGCGGCGTGGCAAGCGGGCCGTCTGGGCGGCGGAGCTGGACCGGCTGGAGGGCGGCGAGCGCCTGCTGGATCTCGGGTGCGGGCGCGGCGCCGCGCTCACGCTGGCCGCGCGACGGCTGCCCGAGGGGCACGCGATCGGCCTCGACCAGCACGCCAAGGAGGCGCCGCGAGCGAGGGTGAACGCCGAGCGGGAGGGCGTCGCCGACCGGGTGTCGTTGGTGGTGGGCGACCCGCGTGACCTGCCGTTCGAGGACGACACGTTCGACGTGGTCGTCTCCGACCAGGCCCTCCACACCATCGCCCGCCGCGAAGGCCGCGAACAGGCCGTACGCGAGGCGCTGCGGGTGCTGCGGCCCGGCGGCCTCATCCTGATCGCCGACCCCCACTACACCCGGGCGTACGAGGACACGCTGCGCTCGCTCGGCGTCGTCGACGTGCGGCGGCGCGACGCCGGCTGGCGGTTCTGGTACGGCGGGCCGTGGTCGCGCACGGAGATCATCGAGGCCAGGAGCCCCGCGGTATAGACAACGTTTGCCGTTCGCTCGCCGGGTATCGGGATGACCTTATGAGCGACGTGGAAACCGGCACGATAACCACTAAGGTGCCCGCACGGCTGGACCGGCTGCCGTGGTCACGCTGGCACTGGATGATCGTCATCGGACTGGGCACCGTGTGGATCCTCGACGGGCTCGAAGTCACCATCGTCGGTAACCTCTCCGCGCAACTCGCCGAACCCGGCAGCGGCCTGGACATCACCCAGGCCCAGGTGGCGGGCACGGCCGCGGCGCTCTATGTGGCGGGGGCCTGCTCGGGCGCGCTGTTCTTCGGCTGGCTCACCGACCGGTTCGGCCGCAAGAAGTTGTTCATCATCACGCTGCTGGTCTATCTGGCGGCGACGCTGCTGACCGCGTTCTCGTTCAGCGTGTGGTGGTTCTTCCTGTTCAGGTTCGTGACGGGGTTCGGCATCGGAGGCGAGTACGCGGCCATCAACTCGGCCATCGACGAGCTCATCCCGAGCCGGCACCGCGGGCGCATCGACATCATCATCAACGGCAGCTACTGGCTCGGCGCGGCCGGCGGCGCGCTGCTGACCGTGCCCCTGCTGAACGACCTGCCGGTCAACATCGGCTGGCGGGTCGCCTTCGGGCTGGGCGTGGTGCTGGGCCTGGCGATCCTGCTCGTACGCCGGCACGTGCCGGAGAGCCCCCGCTGGCTGTTCATCCACGGCAAGGGCGACGAGGCCGAGAAGATCGTGGAGGACGTCGAGCGGCAGGTCGGCGAGGACCTGCCGGAGCCGTCGCAGTCGATGACCATCCACCAGCGCAGGTCCATCGGGTTCGTGCGCATCGCGCACACCATGGTCGCCCTCTACCCCAAGCGGACCGTGCTCGGCCTGTCGCTCTTCATCGGGCAGGCGTTCCTCTACAACGCCATCACCTTCGGGTACGCCCAGATCCTGTCCACCTTCTTCGGCATCACCACGAACACCGGCTACTACTTCGCCGTGATCGCGGTCGGCAACTTCCTCGGCCCGCTGCTGCTCGGCCACCTTTTCGACACCGTGGGCCGGATCCCGATGATCTCGGCGACGTACATCGGGTCGGGGCTGCTGCTGCTCGGCACCGCCTGGCTGTTCAGCCAGGGGGCGCTGACCGCGGTCACGCTGACCGCCTGCTGGTCGGTGGTGCTCTTCGTGGCCTCGGCGGGGGCGAGTTCGGCGTACCTGACGGTCAGCGAGATCTTCCCGATGGAGACCAGGGCGATGGCGATCGCGTTCTTCTTCGCGGTCGGCACGGCCTGCGGCGGCATCGCCGGGCCGCTCGTCTTCGCCAACCTGGTGGAGAGCGGCGTGCCGGGGGACACGGCGCTCGCGTTCGGCATCGGCGCGCTGGTGATGATCGCCGGAGGGCTGGTCGAGTTGTTCCTGGGGGTCAAGGCCGAGCGCAAGGGGCTGGAGGCCATCGCGGCGCCGCTCTCCGCGGCCGGGGCGACCAAGGCCGCTTGAGGACGCCTTGCACCTCGCCTATGTCCGGCATAAAGCAGACCGAAATCGGCGTCCGGTAGAACGGTGGCCATGGTCAAACATGCCAGGAAAACCGTCATCTCGCTCGGAGCCGTGGCGCTCCTGACGCTGGCGGCGGCAGCCGCTCCCGCGCAGGCGACCTCGGCCACCGACATCCCCAAGGACAGATGCAAGCGCGGGAACTACTGCATCTACGACCCTCCCAGATACCCCCTCTGGCAGTACAGCGGAAACAACGATGTGACCCACACCTTCGACGGAGGGTCGTCATGGATCAGGAACAACGGGTATAGACAGGCCGGCGCCGACCATATCCGCTTCACCTACAACTACTTCGGCGAATCCAAGAAGACCGGATGCCTGCATCCGCCGGGCGACGGCACGACGATCAAGAAATTCACCAAGAAGAAGTCCGTCAACATCTTCAAGGTGCGATGGGTCGGCGCCTGCTAGGCACCCGGCCGAGAACCGGTGGACACTGACACCGTGTCAGGCGATATGCAGGGTGTTCCTACGTCGAGGAGGACATCGTGGTGATCGCCGACCGGGTCGATGAGGTGCTGCGCGCGGGCAGGGCCCCGCATTTCCACGCTCTTGTGGTGATGCGGGCTGGGGAGGTCGTTCTCGAACGGTACGGAGCCGGGCGGGACCACCGGCTCGGCGAGGACCTGGGACACATCGTGTTCGACCGGGACACCCTGCACGACCTGCGGTCGGTGTCCAAGAGCGTCGTGGGACTGCTGTACGGGATCGCGCTGGCCGAGGGGCTGGTGCCGGAGCCCGGCGAAGGGTTGATGCGACAGTTCCCCGAATATCCGGATCTGGTGGCCGATCCCGCGCGGTCGCACCTCACCGTCGAACACGCGCTCACCATGACCCTCGGCCTCGAATGGAACGAGGACGCCCCTTACACGTCCCCGGCCAACAGCGAGATCGCCATGGAGCTCGCGCCCGACCGGCACCGCTTCGTGCTGGAGCGGCCCGTCGTCGAGGAGGCGGGGAAGCGGTGGACGTACTGCGGGGGAGCGGCGGCGCTGCTCGGGGCCGTCATCGCGCGCGGCGCGGGCCGGCCGCTGACCGACTACGCCGCGAGCGCGCTGTTCCGGCCGCTCGGGATCGGCGACTTCGCCTGGACCAAGGGCGACGACGGGATCGAGTCGGCCGCGGCGGGGCTGCGGCTGCGCCCGCTCGACCTGGCGGCCGTCGGGCAACTGGTGCTCGATGGCGGTCGCGACATCGTGCCCGGCGAGTGGATCACGCGGATGCTCACGCCCCGCATGGTGATCGAGGACCAGTTCCGGTACGGGTACCAGTGGTACATCGGCACCGGTGCACGCCGGCTCTACGAGGGCATCGGCAACGGGGGCCAGCGGCTGCTCGTGGCGCCCGGCGAGGACCTGGTGGTGGCGGTGACGGCCGGCGAGTACGACGCGGGCATGGACAGCGCCGCCGCCGTGCTGGACGCCGTGCTCGGCAGGTGACGGCCCCGGGCGGCCGGTCAGAGCGGCAGGCGGGTGGCGGCCGTGCCGAAGGCGGAGACGGCCGCCAGGATCGCCGGGTGCTCACCGTACCCCTTCCTGAAGGCCGCCAGCGTGCGGCGGCGCAGCGGCAGGCGGGTGAGTGACACGTCGGGCGGTGGGTGGATCGCCGCCAGGTGAGGCACGAGCGCGACCCCCTGGCCGGCCGCCACGAAGGCGAGCACGGTGTCGAAGTCGTCGATGTGGTGGCGTACGGAGGGCTCGAACCCGGCTGCCTGGCAGGCCCTGATCGCCATCGTGTGGCAGAGGGTGCCCGGCTTGTTGGTGATCCAGGCGTCGGCGCGGGCGGCGGCGACCGAGGGGCGGTCGGTGAGGTAGATCGGCTCGCTGAACAGCGGCTCGGTCTCGATGGACGAGTCCGTGACCGGCGGCACGAAGTCGTATTCGTGCACGAGCGCCACGTCCAGCTCGCCCGCCCGCAGCGCGGCCGAGACGTCGGCGGGGTCGATCTCCGAGACCATCGGCTGGAGCGCTGGATGTGCGCCGGTCAGGGCGGCGAGCGCGGGAGGCAGGAGCACCCTGGCCGCCGTGGGGAACGCGCCGACGCGCAGCGGCCCGGAGGGCCCGCCACGAGTGGCGGCGAGCGCGGCGGACGCGCGTTCGAGCTGTTCGAGCACGGCCTGGGCGTGTTCGACGAGCAGCTGGCCGGCGGCCGTCAGCGTCACGGTGCGGCCGGTGCGTTCGAGCAGCGGCACGCCCGCCTCCCGCTCCAGGGCGGCGAGCTGCTGGGAGACGGCGGAGGGCGTGAACGTCACGGCCTGCGCCACCGCGGCGATCGTGCCGCGCCTGGCGAGCTCGCGGAGCAGGAGCAGCTTGCGCGGGTCGAGCATAAGTTGAGCTTAACCTCTGGCCAAGAAATCAGTGCTGGACCTAACGGGTTTGGCCGGGCACGCTCGAAGCATGCTGAGAGGAATCCACGTACCGCTGATCACCCCGTTCGCCTCCTCTGGAGAGGTGGCGGGGGACGCGGTCGAGAAGCTGGCGGGCCACGTGCTCGACCAGGGCGCGGCCGGCCTGGTCGCGCTGGGCACCACCGGCGAGGTGGCCGCGCTCGATCCGGAGGAGCGGGCGCTGGTGATCGAGGTGTGCGCGCGGGTCTGCGCGGAACGACAGGCGCTGCTGACGGTCGGGGTGACGGGCAACGACACCCGGTCGACGGCCGCGGCGCTGCGGCGACTGCCTGAGGGGGTGGGGGCGGCACTGGTGACCGTCCCCTACTTCCTGCGGCCGGGAGAGCGCGGGGTGATCGCGCACTTCGAGGCGCTGGCGGAGGAGACGCCCGTGCCGCTGGTGATCTACCACATCCCCTACAGGACCGGGCAGGCGGTCGGATTCGCCACGCTGCGCCACCTGGGCGCGCATCCGATGGTCGCGGGCGTGAAGTACGCGGCGGGCCTCGACCAGGACGCCGTGGCCCTGCTCGGCGACCTGCCCGCCGGCTTCCAGGTGCTCGGCGGCGACGACGCGTTCATCTCGCCGCTGCTGGCGCTGGGCGCGGCCGGCGGGATCCTCGCCTCCGCGCACCTGGAGACAGCGCGCTTCGCCGAACTGGCCGACGCCTGGCACGCCGGCGACGTCACCCGGGCGAGGACGCTCGGCCACCGGCTGGCCCGGCTCTCGGCGGCGCTCTTCGCCGAGCCCAACCCGACGGTCCTCAAGGGCGTGCTGCACGCCCAGGGCCTGATCCCCACCCCGGACGTACGGCTGCCGCTGGTGCCCGCGAGCGCCGGCGCTGTGTCACAGGCTCGGCAGGTGGCGGTACATCCAGTGGAGTGACTCCTGGCTCGCGCTCCTCTTCATGAAGAGCGGCATGCCCACCCGTCAGCGCTCGGACCCCCTGATGGCCGTGCCGACGTCGCCGACGCGGTCGGCCAGCAGCCCGATCGCGCCGACGGCCCTGGTCATCGGGTCGTCCTCGGACCCTCCGAGCGCCTTGGCCCTGAGGTAGGCCGCCTTGACGGCCGCCCAGCGTTCGGCCTGGGCGGGCGTGAGCCTGCCACGCAGCTCGGCCAGCTTGAGCAGGTTCGCCTCGGCGTCCGTGGTCAGCGTCTGCGCCTCGCCCAGATAGTGGTCGTCGATCAGCGCTTCGAGCTCGTCGTCGTTCATCGCGGGCACGATGCGCTCGGCCAGCTTGTTCATGTTCCGGTACGACCCCTGCAGCCGGTACGGAGGCTCGGTGCGCGCGGAGTCGGACTGGGCGGCCGAGGCGATGTAGGCCCGGTTGCCGGCCAGGATGACCTCCTGCACCCGCACCAGCTTGGACAACACGCCGAGGATCTGGTCGAGCTCCGGCTTGGTGTACGGATGACCGAGCTGGTCCGGCCGTACGGTCGTGTCGCCCTTCGCCAGCCGCACCAGCAGCTCCACGTCGGCGCGGTCGCGGCCGGCGAGTGGCGCGAGCACCGGGTTGGAGGTGAGGGCGTTGTCGATGTAGCTCAGCGCGAACAGGTCCTCCTTGCCGGACAGCACGTCGCCCAGGTTCCACACGTCGGCCCGGTTGGCCAGCATGTCGGGGATGCGGAAGCGCTGTCCCGACTCGGTGTACGGGTTGCCCGCCATGCACACGGCGAACCGTTTGCCGCGCAGGTCGTACGTGCGGGTGCGGCCGTTCCACACGCCCTCGATGCGGCGCTGCGCGTCGCACAGCGAGATGAACTTCTGCAGCAGCTCGGGCGAGGTGTGCTGGATGTCGTCCAGGTAGAGCAGCGTGTTGTTGCCCGTCTCCAGCGCGAACGAGATCTTCTCCACCTCCTGCCTGGACGTGGCGTCGGGCGCGTCGGCCGGGTCGAGCGAGGTGACGTCGTGGCCCAGGGCCGGGCCGTTGACCTTGACGAAGACCAGGCCGAGCCGGCTGGCCACGTACTCCATGAGGGTGGTCTTGCCGTAGCCGGGAGGTGAGATGAGCAGCAGCAGGCCCATCTGGTCGGTGCGTTTGCCCGCGCCGGTCGCGCCGAGCTGCTTGGCCAGGTTGTCGCCGATCAGCGGCAGGTAGACCTCGTCCAGCAGGCGGTTGCGGACGAAGGCGCTCATGACCTTGGGGCGGTACTCGTCCAGGCGCAGCCGCCGCCGTTCCGCCTCGACCAGTTCGCTCCTGCGGCGCTGGAAGGCGCGGTAGGCGGGGACGCGCTCCTGCCTGAACCTGCGGGTCCTGGTCAGCAGCTCGTCGAGCCTGATCTCCAGCGTGCGGCCGGCGATGCGGGGGTGGGAACCGAGCAGGCCGTCCACGGTCTCGGTCGTGGCGGCGCTGGAGTCGTGGCGGGGCAGGTCGCACAGTTGTACGGCGATGGCCTCGACGACCTCGGGGCCCTCGCGGAAGGCGGAGATCCACGCCTGCGCCAGCTGGAGGCGTTCGGGCAGGGCGAGCGCCTTGAGGTCCTCCTCGAACTCGCGCACCTTGGCCGGGCCCAGCTCGTGGCGGAACGCCTCCAGCAGGTCGCGCGCATCCTTGCTGGTGACGAACCCGGCGGGGCCGCCGCCCAGCTCCTCGACCAGGTATTCGCCGGCCAGGCCCGCGTGCGGCGCGAAGTCCGTACGCAGACCGGTCATGAACTCCGCGATGGCGGCGCCCAGCTCGGCGGCCAGCGCGCCGAGCGCGGAGGCGTCGCCGAAGACCGTGCGCGCCCGCACCAGCGACAGCGCCCGGGTGGCACATGTTTTACGTGAAACCTCGTCCAGCCCGAACGCCCAGAACAGCTGAGCGGCCGCGCGGACCTCGGCCGGGTAGCGCAGCAGCCCGGCTCCCTCCCGCAGCCGTACGAGCGCGTCGAGGATGATCGTGGCGTCGTGGTCGTGCACGCCCCGCTCGTAGCCCTCGTCGTAGCGGGACTCGGCGGCCTGCCGGACCAGGTCGGACAGCGGCGTGCCGGGCGTGACCGAGTCGAGCAGCGAGGCGGCCAGGTGCTCGGCCCGGTAGACGTCGGGCGTCTCCGAGACCAGCAGCTGGTCCCAGAAGGGCCGGGTGTCGGCGAACGACTCGGGCACGGGCGCGCGGTAGTCGGTGCCCGTGATCGCGAAGTACATGGACGTGCGCTCGTCGTCGCCCTCCACGTGGGGCACCAGCGTCAGGTCGATCGGCTGGGTGTTGACGGCGAACCGGTGGTGACCGAGGCGCAGCGTCTCGCCGCCGTCCGCGAACAGGTCGAGGCGGTCCCGCAGCGACCGCGCGGCCTCCTGCTGCGCCGACTTGACCCGCCCGTCCAGCTCCTCCGCGCGTACGGAGTCCCCGAGCGCGCGCAGTTCGCCCGCGACCGAGCGGACCTTGGCCACCATCGGGTCGGTCGCGAAGTAGGTGTTCACCTCGTCGAGCGACGACAGCGACCCGATGCGGCGGGTGACGCTGGCGAGGACCCGCTCGGCGGAGCCGAAGATGCGGTCGGCGCGGCGGGCCAGCTCGTCGAGCTGGGTCTGCTTGCGGGACGAGAACGCCTCGTAGACGTCGTCCCGCTTGGCCGACAACTGCGCGGCGAAGTCGTCGAACTCGCCGAAGCGCGACTCCAGGTTCTCCAGCTGCAACATCAGCCGGCCGAGCTGCTCGTCGCACTTCACGGGGGTGTCGGCGATCGCCAGCGCGCCCGTGATGGCCTGCCCCAGCAGGGCGAACTCGGCGGCGAACGCGGCCCGCCCCTCGGCCCCGAGCAGCTCGCGGCGGCGGCCGTCGAGGACGGCCCTGGCACGGTTGACGCCGCCGAGGACCTCGGCGATGCGGCCCAGGATGGACGTGCGCACGGTGGCGTCGGCGATCTCCAGCGAGCCGACGACCTCCGTCACCACCTCCAGCCCCTCCGACTGCTCGGCCAGCCGCTCGGCGACCGGCTCCGCCTCGGCGGCCGTGGTGATCGCGCCGGCTTCGGCGGCCAGCTGCTCGACGGCGGCGTGGTAGGCGGTGAACGCCTCGGCGCCCTCCAGGAACGCGACCGCCCGCCGGCCCACCACGTCCAGCTCCTCCGACACCGACGCGCCCAGCCCGTCGAGCGCGGCCAGGTCGACGTAGCGGACCTCGCGCAGCGTCACCAGGTGTCCCTGGGCCCTGCGCAGCGTGGCCAGCAGGCTCACCCAGGCGTCGGCGGTGACCGGGTCGTCGGCCTGGGCGCGGCGTACCAGGCGGGTGGTCTCCTCCGTCGCCGTGGCGAGCGTGCGCTCGGCCTGCCTGGTGAGCTGCTCGACGTTCTCGTACTCGTCGAGCACCTGCTCGGCGGTGGCGCGTACGTCGGACAGCGGGCCGCGCAGGCCGTGGTCGCCGAGCCAGTGGTAGGAGTCGAACGCCCGCGTGCACGCGGCGATCAGGCCCTCGAACGTCCCCGCGGACGGCGCCATCTCCTCGACCATGCGCGACACGGACAGGCAGTCGGAGATGCCGCGTACCAGCTCGGGGTTGCCGATGCGCTCCAGCGGGCCGGTGCCCGCGGGCTGGGTGGCGGCGTAGGTGTCGGAGACGTACGGGGTCTGCCAGACCTGCATCGGGTGGACCCGGGTCGGCTCCTCGGAGGTGGCGCGGAAGACCACCATCGTGCCGTCCTCGAACAACGAGTAGCCGTGGCAGACGATGGGCGTGGCCACCTCCTTCCTGATCACGTTGTACGGCAGCAGCAGCGAGCGCCCGTCGCCCATGGCGTGGAAGACGTACAGGACGTCCTCTCCGTTGGGGGAGCGGACCACCCGCTCGAACTCCAGGTCGGTCACGTCCGTGTCGAACGTCTTGCTGACCCCGGTCGCCAGGTAGTAGCCGCCGGGGAAGATCAGCCCCTGGTCCTCGGGCAGCCGCTGGCAGGCCTGACCGATGCCGTCGAGCCGCACGACGGACTTGGTGCGCACGTTGAAGACCAGGTGCCGCCAGTCGGTCTCCTTGTACGGCTTGATCCGCATGAGGATGAGCGGCCCCACCCTGGCGTACTCGACGTCGGCGTCCGCGAGGCTCTGCAGGGGTTCGGTGACCGGCTCCGAGTAGATGCCGGCGCCGGTCTCCGTGTTGTCCTCGATCTTGATGGTGAGGTCGCCGCCGACGGTCTCGACGAACACCTCGCCCTCGATGGAGATGTGCGGGTGGCGGCCGAGCACGTGGTCGTCGCGGGTGGTGGGCGTCCACTCGAAGTCGTGGGACGAGGGGAAGACGTGGTCGCGTTCCCCCCTGTTATCCAGATATTTCGTGACTCGGCCGGTGCTGACCGCCCAGCGCAGCACCCGGATGTCCCCGGGCCCCGTCCTGAACACCGCCAGCAGCTTGCCCTCCACCCGCCGGAGCTGCTGCAGCCGCGTCTCCTTGTAGTAGCGGTAGAGCTCGGCGAAATCCTTCCTGAACGCCGGATCCTCCAGCGTCTCGAGCTTGTCGGCGTCGAACCGGAAGGCGTCGCCGTCCCTGGAGAAGCGGTGCACCGCGAACACGTCGGCCACCGTCGTCTCCGGCTTGAGCCCGATGAAGACGTTGTAGCCGAACAACATCACGTCACCCAGGGAGACGATGTCCCTGGGGACGCAGTTGTTCTCCGTGCGGATCCGCTCGGTGCCCAGCAGGCGCAGCTCCGCGCCGCCGAACACGCGCAGCCGCTCCTGGTTGACCGCCTCGGCCGCCGCCGCGAGGGCCTGGGCCTGGGCCTGGAGCCGGTTCCTGAGGACTTCGTACGTCCCCGCCTCCAGCCCGGACCCGGCTTCGAGCGTAGTCACAGAGGGTCAGCTCCTCGCCCCGGCGAGCGCGGCCACCGGCGAGTCCGCCACCCCCAGCCTGCGGGCCGTCTCCAGCAGTTCGCCCAGCGCCGACGACTGCGGGCCGCCGTTGTTGATGAGCTGCATGAGCAGCGCGGACACGGTCAGGTTCCTCAGGTCCTCGGTACGCACGCCGCTCACCACGTCGGCGAGGTCGGCCGCCAGGCTGGCCTCACCGTTGACGTACGGCTTGGCCAGCGCGCCCGCGACGTCGGAGTGCCCGATGAACCCGTCGACCGCCTTGCCCGCGGTGATCGAGCCGACCACCTTGTCGAAGAACATCGTGTCGCCGCCGACGATGTCGATGTTGGCCTTGGACAGCCCCGCGGCCAGCACGCTGGCCTGCGACTCGGCCACGTGCCGTGACACGTCGATGTGCTTGAGGCGGATCTCCTTGTCGGCCTCGAGGCGCAGGCGGTACTCCTCGTGCTCCCTGCTGGCGTCGTCCAGCGCGGCCATCGCGGCCGCCTTCTCGGTGAGACCCTCGGCCTCGGCCTTGAGCTTCTCGCCGACCGCGGCGGCGCCGGCCAGTGCCATCGCCTGCTCGCCCTCGGCCTGTGCCTTGAGCCGGTCGCCCTCGACCAGCGCCATGGCCCTGGCGCCGTCGGCCTCGGCCGCCAGCTTCTCCTTCAGCGCCAGCGCCTCCGCGCGGCCGATCTTCTCGATGGCGTCCGCGTCGCGCTCCTTGACCTGGACCTGCGCCAGCCCGTCGGCGGCGGACTCGGCCTGGATGCCCTCGGCGAGCCGGATCTTGGCCCGCGCGTCCAGCTCGGCGGACTGCTGCCTGGCCTCGGCGAGCACCAGTTCCTCGCGGGCCTTGAACTTGCTGGCGGCCTCCGCGGCCTCGGCCGCCTTGATGTCCTTGACCAGGTTCTCCTGCGCCTCGGCCTCGGCGGCGATGATCACCTGCTGGCGGGTGCGCTCGGCCTCCTCGACCACGCGCAGCCGCTTGATGCTCTCCTCCTGCTCGGCCACGGTCTTGTCGACCGCGATGCGCTCGCGGATGACCTCGGCGATCGAGCGCTTCTCGGTCTCGACCTCCTTGTCCTTCGCGATGCGCGACAGCTCGGTCTCCCGCTCGCGGGCGATGACCTCCAGCAGGCGGTCCTTCTCGATCCGCTCGGACTCGATGGCGATCACGCGCTCGCGGTTCTTCTCGGCGACCGCGATCTCGCGGTGCTGGTTCTCCCGCTGGACGCCGATCTGCTCGTCGGTCTTGATGCCGGCGGCCTGCGCGCGCAGCCGCTCCTCGGCCTGGACGCGGGCGATCTCCGCGTCCTCGCGGGCCTTGACGGTCTCGATCTCTCGGCGCTGCTTGAGCTCGGCGTCGGCCTGGCGGCGCTCCAGTTCGAGGATGGCCTCGCGGGCGTCCACGTTCTGGCGGGTGATCTCCTTCTCCTCGTTGCGCCGGAACTCGTTCGTCCGTACGTGCTCGAGGGCCGTCAGCTCGGTGATCTTGCGGATGCCCTGGGCGTCGAGGATGTTGCTCTTGTCGAGCTGGACCAGGGAGGTCTGCTCAAGGTAGTCGATGGCGGCGTCTTCGAGGCTGTAACCGTTGAGGTCCGTGCCGATGAGCCGGATGATCTCGTCGCGGAACTCGTCGCGCTTGGTGTAGAGGTCGACGAAGTCCAGGTGCTTGCCGGCCGTCTTCAGCGCCTCGGAGAACTTCGCGTTGAACAGCTCCTGCAACGTCTGCTCGTCGCTGGCCCTGGCCGTGCCGATGGCCTGGGCGACCTTGATGACGTCTTCCGTGGTCTTGTTCACGCGCACGAAGAACGTGATCTTGATGTCTGCCCTGATGTTGTCGCGGCAGATCAGGCCCTCACGGCCGGTGCGGTGGATCTCGATCGTCTTGACCGAGATGTCCATCACCTCGGCCTTGTGGACGACGGGTAGGACGATCTTGCCGGTGAACGTCACGTCAACTTTGTTGATCTTCGACACGATCAGCGCCTTGCCCTGTTCCACCTTGCGGAAAAGGCGGCCGATGAGGACAAGGAGCCCGATCACAATGATCGCGACTACCGCTATGAGAATGCCGAGCCCCGTAGAGATGACGTCCATCAATGCTCACTTTCGTACGGCATGACCAAGAAGAATTCGCCGTCTTTGTCGTAGTCGAAGATGAGGCCGGTGGCGCCGCGGTCCAGGCGATCCAGCCCGGTCGTGCGCACCTGCACGATCGCGGACGCGCCGTCCGCGGCGCTGACCTCGGCCTGGCCGAAGTCGGGCGTGGCCTCGCCGGTGCGGATCACGCACATCTGCCCGATGAAGTCGGCGCGCGACGACCGGTCACCCGCACGGAAGAGCGGCCGCAGCGGAAGCAGCAGGCCACGGGCGGCGAGCCAGCCGCCCACCACGGCGGCGAACGGAACGGCGATCAGCAGGTCGCCGCTCATCACCTGGCTGCCGACCAGGCTCACCATCCATGCCACCGCGATCAGGAACGACAGCGTGATCCCCGCGGGCACTCCCCCGAGCCCCAGCCAGGCCGCGTCGTCCTCCACCCCGAACAGGCCGGTGATCACGGCCAGCCAATAAACCACGACCACGATGAGAAGGATGGTGAAAATGATGGTCGGAAAGCTGAATGCGGTGTCTACGAACTCGGTCATCCCACCTCGGCGTGCCCCGTCCCCGTGTGTGTCCTGTCGGACTATATCTAGATAAAGACTGGGTAAAAGGAAAAGTTCCCATAACAGTGTGCGACTTGACCTCAAGTTCGGTTGAGGTAGCACGCTCTCTCCCATGAGCGACGTGATGAGGGCGGCCGCCTTCGCCGAGCCCGGCGGCCCAGACGTGCTGACGGTGATGGAACTCCCCGCTCCCCAGGCGGGCGAGGGAGAGGTACGCGTACGGGTGCGGGCCGCCGGCGTGCAGCCCTTCGACGCGGCCGTACGCGCCGGGTGGCTTCCTCCGTACATGTCGGACGTCGGCTACCCGCGCATCCCCGGCAACGAGTTCGCCGGCGTGGTGGACCAGGTGGGGCCCGGCGTCACCGGCGTGGCGCTGGGCGGCGAGGTGCTCGGATGCCCCTATGTTCGTCAAGTGGTCAGGCTGGGTCAGGAGCGTGGTCGGCTGTCGCTGCTTTGATCAATGCGTAGACCTCGCGGGCGACATAGCGTTTGAGGCAGCGGATGACCTCGCGGCGGGT
>NZ_SMLD01000073.1:0-42742 GCF_004352805.1 Nonomuraea mesophila | reverse complement strand
CCTGACGCCTGCCCCGCCGCGCGGCGCCCGTCAGGGTTCGACGAGGCCGGCGCGGATGGCGTAGCGGGTCAGCTCCAGCCGGTCGCGCATGCCGAGCTTCTGCAGGATGTTCGCGCGATGCCTGTCGACCGTCTTCACGCTTATCACCAGCGTCTCGGCGATGTCCTTCGCCGAGTTGCCCTCGGCGATCAGCTTGACGATCTCCTCCTCCCTGGGGGTCAGGATGCTCTCGGGCATGCGCTCACCCTCGCGGTCACGCTGCAGGTAGTCGCGGATGAGCGCGGTGACCGCGCCGGGGTAGAGGAACGGCTCGCCGCGCATCGTGGCCCGGCAGGCCTCCAGGAGGTCCTGATCGGCGGCCGACTTGAGCACGTAGCCCGAGGCGCCGACCTTGAGCGCTTCGAAGAAGTACTGCTCGTTGTCGTACATCGACAGGATGAGGATGCGGATGCCGGGCGCGCGCCGGGAGATCTCGCGGGCCGCCTGCAGGCCCGTCATGCGCGGCATCGCGATGTCGAGAACCGCCAGGTCGACCGCGTCGTCCGAGGCCGCGGCGACGGCTTCGGCGCCGTCGGCGGCCTCGGCGACCACCTCCAGGTCGGGCTCGGCGTTGAGGATCAGCCGCAATCCCTGACGGACCAGGGAGTGGTCGTCGGCCAGCAGGATCCGGGTCTTGTTCACGGGTGGAGGCTCCGATTCACGATGTCCGGGACGACCAGGCGCACGCACGTGCCATCGCCTGGCGGGGAGTCGATGACGAGACGGGCGCCTATGAGCAGGGCGCGCTCGCGCATGCCCCGGATCCCGGCGCCCTCCCGGGACACCCCTCCCCGGCCATTGTCGGTGATGCGCAGGGCCAGCCTGCGCCCGTCCGTGGTCAGGGAGAGTTCGGCACGGGTGGCGTCGGCGTGCCTGGCGATGTTCGTGAGGCTCTCCTGGGCGATCCGGTAGAGGACCAGCTCCACGTCAGCCCCCAGATCGGGAATATCCGGATCGATCGCGCGGGTCACCCTGACGCCGCTCCTCTGCGAGAGGTCGCTGCTCAACGCGCTCAGCGCGGCGTGCAGGCCGAGATCCTCCAGCACGCCGGGGCGCAACCTGCGGGCGACCTGGCGCACCTCGTCGAGGCTCGCGCGTACGCTCTCCTGGACGTCGCGCAGCTGGTCCTTGAGCCCGGCGGGGGCACGGTCGACCACCCGCTTGAGCCCCAGCAGCACCACGGTCAGGCTCTGGCCGATCTCGTCGTGCAACTCGCGGGCGATGCGCTGACGCTCGCCCTCCTGGGCGGCCAGCGCGTGCGCGCTGCTCGCGCTGCGCTCGGCCTCCAGCCGGTCGAGCATCGCGTTGAACGTGTCGATCAGATGGGCCAGGTCGCTGTTGCCGCTGCCGGCCAGCCGGTCGCCGGTGCGCAGCAGGTCGACCCGCTTCATGAGCGTGGTCAGCGCGTCGAGCGGCGCCAGGCTGCGGCGCAGCAGCAGCCCGTTGGCGGCCAGCATCAGCGTCAGCCCCACGAGCAGCACCGGCACCTCGGCCAGCACGACAGGCGCCGACACGGTGGCCGGCGAGATCGCCAGCACCAGCGTCCCCACCGCGTACACCAGCCCATTGATCACGAAAAGCCGTCGGAACAGCGCCTGCGCAGGCGGGCGTGGCGTGGCCATGGCCGCCTGCCGGTCGGTACGCTCGGTCATCTTCCCAGCCTCGCACTGACCAGGCTCGGCTTGGCGTGGTGGTCCATCTCACCAGCCTGCTTGTCGCCGGGGTCCACTGTCCATCCGGCCCGCGTACCAATTGTCGGGCGCGGTGCTACACGTTCTACCCCGGCGCATATGGGTGCCAGACCCAATGGTGACAGGGGAGGCCCGGCGACACCATTGAGGCGAAGCCGGATTGGAGTCAGCTATATGCCCCACACCACGACCGGCATTGACGCCGTGACCCCGCCGGGATCGCCCGGTCACGCCCCCGAACGGGAAGATGCCATGCGAGCCAGCGCCATAGCCGTGAACCTGCCGACCGTAACGGTCCGCGATCCGGTCACGAAAGCCGTGCGGCTCATGGCGCTGGCCCGGATGCCCGGTCTGATCGTCGTCGACGACGCGCGCCGGCCTTGGAGCGTGCTTCCCGGCACACAGGTGTTGCGGCTGACGGTTCCTGGCGCGTACCAGGAGGACCCCGCGCTCTGCCGGACGGTGGACGAGGCTCACGCCGACCTGTTCTGGGGAGAACTCGGCGACCTGACGGTGGGCGACTGCCTGTCGGTGCGTCCGGCCGTGCCCGCGACCGTTCCGCAGGACGCGACGCTGCTCGAGGTGGCCGCCCTCATGGCGAGGTTGCGCAGCCCGCTCGTCGCGGTCGTCGCGGACGACCGCACGCTCACGGGGGCCATCACCCTGGAGCGGCTGCTCACCAGCCTCGCACTCTCCGACCCGGACGACTGACCGCCCCAACCCACCCGACCCCCTCACCATCGGGCGTGCGCCAACGGCCACGTCCCGCTGTCGCGTGCTCACTTTCTGTGTTCAACTCCCGGAGGCAACGCCATGTTCCGCCAGCATTCCTTGACACCGTCATGTCCGGCGTCCATGACACCCGCCTGCGACCAGGCCGTGCCGCCAGGGCATCACGGATGAGCGCCTTCTTCGCGCTCGGGATCTTCTCGGTGGCGTACTTCTTCATCGCCACCGAGAAGGTCGACAAGGTCAAGGTGGTGCTCATCGCCGCCGGGTTGATGGCCGTGACCGGCCTCATCCCCGGCGCAGGCGTGTTCTTCTCCGAGCACGAGGGCATCGACTGGAACGTCATCTTCCTGTTGTTCGGTATGATGATCATTGTCGGGGTCATCAAGCAGACGGGGCTGTTCGACTATCTCGCGATCTGGGCCGCCAAGCGGTCGCGCGGCCGCCCCTACCGGCTCATGGTCATGCTGATGGTCATCACCGCGGTGGCCTCGCCCTTCCTCGACAACGTCACCACGATCATGCTGGTCGCGCCGGTCACCGTGGTGGTGTGCAACCGGCTGCACGTCCCCGCGCAGCCGTACATCATCGCGGAGGTCCTCGCCTCCAACATCGGTGGCGCGGCGACGCTCGTCGGTGACCCGCCCAACATCATCATCGGCAGCCGCGCCGGCCTGACCTTCAACGACTTCCTCGTGCACATGGCCCCCATCGTGGTGATCATCTTTGCGGTGTTCGTGCTGTTCACGCGGGTGTTGTTCCGTAAGTCGTTCCAGTACAACGAGGAACACGTCGCCGCGGTCATGGCGCTGCAGGAGCGGCGGGCCATCACCGACACCCGGCTCCTCGTCCGGTGCCTGGCGGTGCTCGCCGCCGTCGTCGTCGCGTTCGGGCTGCACGCCGTGGTGCACATCGAGCCGTCGATCGTCGCCCTGGTGGGCGCCGGGGTGATGCTGTTGGTGTCCCGCTCGAACGTGCACGACGTGCTGAGCGAGGTCGAGTGGCCCACGTTGGTGTTCTTCATGGGGCTGTTCGTCATGGTCGCGGGCCTCGTCCACACCGGCGTGATCGAGTCGATCGGCACCTGGGCCGTGGACGTGCTGGGCGACAACTACTTCCTCGCCGCTACGTCGCTGCTGTTCGGTTCCAGCGCGCTGGGCGCCTTCTTCGACAACATCCCGTACGTCGCCACGATGGCGCCCATCGTGGAAGGCGTCGTCGCGCAGGTGCCCGACCCGGAGACCGGCCAGGCCCTGTGGTGGGCGTTCGCCCTCGGCGCCGACTTCGGCGGCAACGGCACCGCGGTCGCCGCCAGCGCCAACGTGGTCGCCATCGGCATCGCCGCGCGTACCGGACACAAGATCAGCTTCTGGCAGTTCACCCGGTACGGCATCGTCGTCACCATCCTCAGCACGGCGATGGCATGGCTGTACGTCTGGCTGCGCTACTTCACCTGACCCCGCCCCTGAGGCGGGGCCAGGGTGAAATCAGGGACGATCACTGATGGGCCGGCCAGGCGGGACGGGGCATCGTGATCCTCATGAACCCTGCGAACCGCCTGGCCCAGGCCTCCTTCACCGCCGGGCCGGCCGCCCTGCTGCTCGGCTGGCTCCTCATGCGTCCCATCGACGGCGACCTCGTGCCCGGCCCATGGTGGACGGCCGCCCACGCGGTCTGGCTGGCCGGCTTCGTGATGTTCGGCGTCATGACGGCGGCGTTGCGGGGCGTGGCCGGGCCGGTGACGGGCGGGTGGCGGGTGGCGGTGGACGCGGCCGTGGCAGCGGGCATGATCGGCGTCGCCGCCAACGTCGTCCAGATGGCCATCGACCTGTACGCGGGCGCCACGGCCGTGGACGGCGCGGCCATGCGGGCGCTGTTCGAGCAGGTGAAGGGCTATCCCGGGGTGGAGGTGCTGGTCTACTCGGCGGGTGCCCACCTGTTCTTCGCCGCCCTCGTGGCGCTGGCCCTCATCCTGGTCGCGCTGCGCCGGGTCACCTTCGTCGGCGCCGGCGTCACCGTCGTCGGGGTGGTCGTGATGGCGGTGGCGACGTTCCAGACGGGCCGGGACGTGGCGCTGGTGGCGGTGGGCATGGCGCTCATCTGGCTCGGCGTGCTGCTGCTCGGCCGCGGTTCCGCCGCCGGCCCGTCCCTCGGGTCCTCGGCAGGCGTCGGTACGAACTCCGCGGGGATCGCCGGGCCGCAGGCTCCCTGAGCCGGGCCGAGGGGGAGGAGGCCCCATGAGCGGGAGGGCTCCCGCACATGGGGCCGTCGTCAGACGCGCCGGCCGTTGACCCACACGTTGCGCAGCACGAAGCCGGTCACGTCGGTCACCACGTCGTCCTCCGCCATCTCCTCGAACACGCTGTTCGTCACCCGCAGCCCCCGGATCGGGTTGCCCGGGTTGCCGATGAGGGCGAACGCCCTCGGCGCGCGCCCGGCCCGCAGCCGCCGGATGTCGATCCGGCCCACGTCGGGGAAGTAGGGGCCGGTGTGCTTGTTCTCGTAGTTGAGCGCCACCTCGACGACCGCGTCGGCCGCCTGCTCCACGGTGATGTCCTTGACGTAGACGTCCCTGACGTACCCGCCGCGTTCGGGGTTGGTCTTGATACGCACCGCCCGTTCCAGGCGAGGGCTGCTCATCGTGCAGTTCCACGCGAACACCCAGCTCACGCCGCCGGTGGTCTCGCTGCCGATGGTCACGCCGCCGTTGCCGTCGCGCATCACGCACGAGTCCACGAGCACGTTCGCGGACGGCGCGTCCACCCTGCGGCCGTCGGCGTTCTTGCCGGCCTTGATCGCCACGCAGTCGTCGCCCGTGTTGAACGCGCACCGCTCGATCAGCACGTCCACGCACGACTCGGGGTCGCAGCCGTCGTTGTTCGGGCCGTGCGGGCTGTCCACGGTGACCCGGCGGATGGTCACGTTCGTGCACAGGACCGGGTGGATGTTCCACATGGGGGAGTCCTTGACGGTGACGCCCTCGATGAGCACGTTGCGGCACTCGTACAGCTGGATCAGGTTGGGCCGCAGGTGGTGTCCCTCGCCGAACACCCGCTCCTCGACGGGCACGCCCTGCTCGGCCATGCTCGCGAGCAGCTTCTTGTCCGGGCCCTCCGTGGGAGGCGGGTCGCTCGACCAGTCCCACCAGTGCCCGGCGTCGGCCTGGCCGTCGATGACGCCGTCACCGGTGATCGCCACGTTGGTCCTGCCGCGGGCGTAGATGAACGGGGAGTAGTTCATCAGCTCGATGCCCTCGTACCGGGTGTGCACGACCGGCAGGTAGTCGGCGGGGTCGCGGCTGAACCTGAGGGTGGCCCCGGCCTCCAGGTGCAGGTCCACGTCGTCGGCCAGGTGGATCGCCCCCGTCAGGTACGTGCCCGCCGGCACCAGCACCCGCCCGCCCCCGGCCGCCGAGCAGGCCGCGATCGCGTCACGGAAGGCCTGGGTGCACATGGTGTCCCCGTCACCGGCGGCCCCGTGGTCGGTGATCGGGAAGGTGCGGCCGGGGAAGCGCGGCGGCTTGATGCGCCGCCTGATCCGTGGCACCCGGCTCCACGCCGCCGCGGCGGGGTCGGTGCTGGTGGCCAGGGCGGCGTCCGCACGGCCGGCCACCCCGGCGGCCAGCACGCCGCCCACGGCTCCGGCCAGCAACCTTCTGCGTAACTGGTCCATCGAAATCCTCCGTCTGCGCTAAGGGTTCTTCAGCCGCGGGCCATCGAGATGCCCCGCCGCTCCGCCTGGGTGTGCTCGCCGACCTGGTACGGCTCGCAGCGCCGCGCCGCCGTGTAGAAGTGGTACGGCCGTCCGTCCCGCGAGACGACGGCGGGTTTGTGCGCGTACGTCTCGTCCACCGACCCGGGCGGGCCCACGTCGACGAGGATCTCGCCGCTCTTGTGCCAGGTACGCAGGTCACGGGAGACCGCGTAGCTCTCGCGGGCGTGCCCGTCGAAGGACAGCCCGAAGTAGAACATCACCCACCAGTCGCCGTCGCGCAGCACGCACGGGTCGGAGGCGAACCGTTCGTCGAACGCGCCCTCGCCGCCGTGCGGCACGACCGGGCCGGAGCGGGGCCGCTCCCAGCGTTCGAGGTCGGGGGAGACAGCGTAGCCGATCTGCTCGCGCCAGCCGTCGTAGGTGCGGTTCTTGGCGTTGTAGAAGCAGTAGTAGAGGCCGTCGTGGCGCAGCAGCCACGACTTGTACAGGCCGCCGCGCTCCCACGCGCCGCCGTCCTGCGGGCGCAGCACCGAGCCGGTGTCCTCCCAGGTCAGCAGGTCGTCGCTGGAGAGGAAGCCGATGACGCCCGCGCCCGCCTCCATGCCCGGCTCCGGGTAGGCGTGGTAGGTCGCGTACGCCCGGCCGTCCAGCCAGGTCACCTGGCCCGCGGAGCCGAGCCGGTTGTCGCGCACGATCGACGTGAGCGCCGCGTTGTAGCGCCGGTGGGGGTGGCCGGGGTCGCGCGGCAGAATCACCTCGCCGGGGCTCCACGACTCCAGGTCCGGTGAGCGGCTCAGCGCGGTCTGGTAGCCGGTGCCGTCGAAGCCGACGTACGTCATCAGGTATTCGCCGCCGTCGGAGCAGACGAACGGGCAGTCCACGAAGAGGCTGTCGAAGCGGCCGGGCTGCCGCGACGGCTCCACCAGCAGCCGCCCGTCCTTGTGCGGGGTCCGCACCCGCGCGGGATCGTACCAGCCCGCCGGCCCGCTCATCGGCTCGCCTCGAACGTCCAGTGCCCGGCGGGTACGTCGAAGGCACGTTCGCCGAGCGCGACGGCCCCTCCGGGGGTGGCGTGCCGGGGCAGGCCGAGGTCCGGCAGCCGCACCTCGGCCGACGAACCCGGCGGGACCTCCACGTCGAGCACGTAACCGCCGTCGCGCCGCTCCCACGACACCGCGACCCTCCCGTACGGCGTCGTGGTGCCCGCCCGCACCGCCTCCAGGTCGCCGGGTGCGGCGGGTTCGATCAGCAGCCTGCGGAAGCCGGTGGAGCCCGGGGCCTGCCCGATGCCGCCGAGCCCCCGGTAGAACCAGGAGTCGATCGCGCCGAGCATGTAGTGGTTCTGCGACAGCCCGCGCGTCGGACCGTCCCACGCCTCGGTGAGTGCCGTGGCGCCATGCCTGACCTGGTAGCCGTAGCTCGGGTTGCCGGTCGAGACGGCGAACTCCCACAGCGCGTCGTGCCGTCCGGCGCGGGACAACACCCGGAACAACGCGGGCAGCACGACCTCGCCGACCGTGATGCCGCCGCCGCGCACGGCCTGGCTCACCCGATCGAGCACCCGGGGCACGAGGTCGCCGGGTACGACGCCCATGTCGAGCGCCAGGATCTCCGACGCCTGCGTGGCCTCGCCGGAGACCGCCCCCGGCAACGCGCCGGAGAACGCCCCGGGAAAAGCGCTCGTGAACGTGCCCGTGAACGCCGCCGAGATGTGCTCCGTCAGCGCGCCGTACCGTGCGGCGTCGTCGTCGCGGCCGAGCACGCCGGCGACCCGCGCCATCGTGCGCGCGGCCCGCCAGTAGCCCCACGTCGACACCAGCGGCACGGGTGTGCCGGAGTCGGGGGCGAGCCAGTCGCCGAGCCCGTGGCCGAGGATGCCGTCCTCCGACCGCCCGGTGAGATAGTCCACGTAGCGGCGCATCGCGTCGTAGTGGCGCTCCATCGCCGACGTGTCGCCGTACCAGCGGTAGAGCTGCCACGGCACGCGCACCAGCGCGCCGCCCCAGTTGGGGTCGTCCCTGAAAGGGCCGTCGAACACGACGTACTCGGGTGCGATGTCCGGCACCAGCCCGTCCGGGGTCTGCGCCTCGGCCATCGTGACCAGCAGCTCGCGGTAGTAGGCGGCGACGTCGTAGTTGCAGGCCACGACGTCGAAGAGCAGGTGGGTCTGCTCCAGCCAGCCCAGCTTCTCCCGGTGCGGGCAGTCGGTCAGGACGCTGTACATGTTGCCCCGCACCGCGCGGTCGATGATCCGGTGGATGTCGTTGACCAGCGGGTCGGACGTCTCGAACACCCCGGTGGGCGTGTTGTCCGCGCGCAGCACCAGCGCCGTCACCGCCTCGGCGCCGACGTGCTCGGGCAGGCCCTGCACCTCGACGTAGCGGAAGCCGTCGTAGCGGAAGCTCGGGTGCCAGGTCTGCGGGCCGTCCTTGGTGACGTACGTGTTGAAGATCGGCGCGCCCGTCGTGGGCTTCGACTGGATGACGCGGCCGAAGTCGTCGATCTGGTCGCCGGGCAGCAGCCGCAGGTGGCGCCCGGCCGGGAGGTCGAGTCGGAGTTCGGCCCAGCCGGCGACGACCGTGCCGACGTCGAACACCGCCGTGCCGTCCTTGGCGAGCCGCTTCTCCACGGCGGGCAGCGTCTCCGTGACCCGGATGGGCGGGCAGGCGCGGGCCCGGAGCGCGACGTCCGGCGCGTCCGGCACGGTCACCGGCCGCCAGCCCGAGCGGTCCGCGCCGGGGGCGTCCCACCCGTCGACGGCCAGGCGGGCGTCGTGGTCCTCGCCGCCGAACCAGTGCGAGCGCGTCGTGGGGCCGTCGGTGGCCAGCCAGCCAGGCCCGGTGCCGAACGTGCGCGACGACCCGTCGGCGTAGGCCACCTCCAGCTGCGCGATCGCCTTCGGCGCGCCCTTGGAGCCGTAGAACTTCATGTAGCGGTCCTGGTGCGGGTACACGTGCGCGATGCCGGGGCCGACCGCGATCCCGACCGCGTTCGCGCCCTCGCGCAGCAGCGCCGTCACGTCGTGCGTCGCGTACGCCACCCGCCGGGTGAAGTCGGTGTACGCCGGCTCCAGCACGGCATCCGTCACCGGCCTGCCGTTCACCGACGCCACGTAGACGCCGAGCCCCGCGACGTGCAGCCGGGCCCGCGCGACCGGCCCCGTCACGGTGAACTCGCCGGCCAGCAGCGGCAGCGGACGGCCCTCGCCGGCGCGCGGGTCGCCGGGGTCGTGCCAGTCCGGATGGGTGATCCAGGAGGCCGTCCAGTCGCCGGCGTCCAGCAGGCCCATCTCGAACCACGCGCCCCGGCTCCACGCCGACCACGCGCCGCCGGCGTCGCGGACGCGTACCTGCCAGTGCACGACGGCCCGGCTCGCCGGCGGGGACCCGCCGTACGTCACGCGCTGCCGCGCGGACTCGACCTCGCCGCTGTCCCACAGGTCGGCGGCGCCCTCGGCGGAGCCCGCCCGCACGTGGTAGCCGGTCTGCGCGAGCGTGCCGGTCAGCCGCCAGCTCAGCGGGGGCCTGGTGGTCTCGATGCCGAGGGGGTCGGTCAGGTCGCACGTTCGCAGGTCGCTCACCAAGACAGGGACTCCTCAGGTGATTCTGATCATGTACGCGGCCGTCGTGGGCGGCTCGGGCGGCAGGTCGGCGTAGAGCGCGTCGGGGGCGAGCCGCCAGCCGACGGGGCCGTGGCCGAGCAGTTCCACGGCGGCGGGACGGCGCTCCAGCAGCCCCGCCGAGGTGCCCAGGCTGGTGATCCTGGCCGTGCGGTCGTCCGGCCAGGCGAGCAGGGTGGCGTACACGGCCTCGCCCTTGCGGGTGAAGCGGATGTCGCCCGGCCGGTACGCGCGCTCGGCCTCGTTGTACCCCTCGTAGCCCTTGACCTCGCCCAGTCCCGTCGTGCCCTCGCCCGCGCGCAGCCAGGGCGTCGTGCCGTAGACGCCCTCGCCGCAGACGCGCAGCCAGGCGCCCACCTCGGCCAGCAGCGCGCGGGCGCGGGCGTCGACGGTGCCGTCGGCGTGCTGGGGGATGTTCAGCAGCAGGCAGCCGTTCTTGCTGACCACGTCGATCAGCGTGTGGATGATCTGCTGCGGGGTCTTGCGCGGATGGAACATCGGGCCGTCGTCGGCGCAGTCGAACCACTCGCCGTCGCTGGTGTCGAACTGCCACGGGTGGGGCTGGGCCTCGGCGAGCTGGCGGCGCTCACAGTCCATGACCACCGCGGTGCGGTCGGCGTCCGGCACGTCCTTGATCGTCACGATGCCGCCAGTCGGGCACGTGTTGTAGTAGCGGGCCAGGAGCTCCAGCCCGCCCGTGCTGACCGGCTCCGACTCCACCACGCTGCCCGCGTCGAACGGCAGCCGGCCGTCGTCGAGATAGACCAGGTCGGGACGGTAGCGGTCGAGCGCCTCGCCGACCCGGGCGTAGAAGCGCTCGGCGACGTGCGCGGGCGGCCGGGCTCCCGGGTCGTGCCGCTGCGGGTAGAGGGTCGCGGGATCGAGGCCGTCCCACCAGGTGCCGGCACCGTCGGCCCTGGTCAGCGCCCCGTCGTACGGCTCACCCGTCTCGGGGTCGCGGCCGTGCGCCACGTCGAGCCAGCGCCACGTCCAGTTGTGGTGGAAGCTGAGGCCGAAGGGCAGCCCGGCGGCGCGGGCCGCCCGCTCCCACGCGCCGACGATGTCACGGCGAGGGCCGACGCGGGCGGCGGTCCAGTCGTGTTGCCGGGAGTCCCACAGGTCGAAGTTGTCGCAGTGGGTGGCCAGGGCGACGAAGTAGCGGGCGCCGCTGGAGACGTACAGGTCGATGAGCTCATCAGGGTCGAAACGTTCGGCCCGCCACCGATGGAACAGGTCCTTGGCCCCGCCCCTGCCGAAGTGGGCCCGGTGGTGCGCGTGCTGGCGGCCGGCCCGCGCCCGCTCCCACGGCTCCGACCAGGGTTGCGTCCCGTAGAGGTGGCGGGCGTACCAGTCGCCTGAGCGGGCCACGGACTGCGGGCCCCAGTGCGACCAGATGCCGAACTTCGCCTCACCGAACCACGCGGGCACGCTGTGCCGGCGCAACGACTGCCAGTCCGGCCGGAAACCGCTCAAGTGATCACCCGTACGTCGAAGGGGGCCAGCCGGAGCGGGCCCGGGTCGAGGGGCCGCCGCCGCCCGGTGATCTCGACGGCCGGCCGGCTCACGGTCACCGCGTGCTCGCGGTCGGACCAGTTGTGCACGAACCAGAGGCGCTGCCCGCGCGCGTTCACCGCGGAGCGCACGGTGACCTGTGGCTGCCCGCCGTCGCCGACCAGCGGGACAGCGGGCCGCTGGTCCGCGTCGACGGCGGCCTGTTCGGTAGCCTGTTCGGCGGTCCGTTCGGCGGCTCGGGCGGCGATGCGGCGGAACAGCGCCGCCGCCAGTGTCCTGCCGGGCAGGGTGCCGACGTAGGTCACCGTGCCGCGCCCGGTGCGGTGCTCGGTGACGGCGGGCCAGCGGCCGAAGTGGTGGTGGTCGTAGCGGGCCAGCACCTCGGCCCCCTCCGGCTCCAGCGCGTCCGCCCAGTGACGGGCCCAGTGATGGGCCCAGTGATGGGCAGAGTGCCGGGTGTCGTCCTCCGCGAGCCCGTGCACGGGGACGGGGCCGGGCAGCGTCGAGTACTCCAGGTAGCGCACCCCGGCCACCTCGCGCAGCGGTCCGGGCGCGACCTCGGCCCGCGCCCGTGCCTCCTCGTCGGCGTACCCGGTGCGGAAGGTCAGCACCAGGTGCCCGCCGTCGCGCACGTACGCGGTCAGCGCGCCGGCCGTCGCCGCGGACAGGCAGTAGAGCGCGGGCGCCACCACGACGGGGAAGCGCCGGGCGCCGAACTGCTCCGGCGTCACGAAGCCCGCCTGCAGCCCCGCGTCGCTCGCCCCCTGGTAGAACGCCGCGACGATGCGCTCGTAGGAGTCGCGGTCGGGGTCGCGTCCGTCGAGGGTGAGCGGCGGCTGGAACGCCAGCGCCCACTTGCTGTCGGGGGAGCAGACGAACCCGACGTCGGCGTCGGGGGTCAGCCCGGCCAGGTCGTCGCCCGCCCGGTCGAGCTCCGCGCCCAGCGCCGCGATCTCGTCGTAGATCCGGCCCGGCGTCATGGCGTGGCCGAGGATGCCGCCCCAGTACGTCTCGGCGCCGTCGTGCAGCGTGTTCCAGTGCCAGTACGAGATCATTTCGGCCCCGCGCGCGACCAGCGCCCAGGCCGCCTGGCGCAGCTGGCCGTCGTAGGGGGTGAGGTTGAGCTGGGATCCGGCGATCGAGGTCGCGTTCGTCTCGGTCACCCAGAAGCGGCGCTGCTTGGAGCCGTACATGCGGTCGGCCGCCTGGAACAGCGCGTCGGGCCCGGCGGCGAACCAGCCGGGCTCGGCGGGCCGGTCCTCGGCGTCCCTGATGAGCGCGTCCTGCGCCAGGTAGTAGGCGTTCCCGCTGGTGACGGTCAGGTGTTCGGACAGCCGTACGTCGTCCAGGGCCGGCCGCTGGTAGGCCAGGCACGTGGTGAGGGCGCGGTCGGCGGGCACCAGCTCGCGTACGAGCTCGGCCTGCCAGGCGATGAACCTGGTGGTCAGCTCGGCCTGGAAGCGCCGCCACGCGAGATCGTACGACGGAGTGGTGTTGCCGTCGGGACGCCACAGCTCGGCCCAGTCGCCCAGGCGGTGCGACCAGTACGCCAGCCCCCATTCCTCGTTCAGCCGTCCCACGTCGCCGTATCGTTCGGCGAGCCAGGCCGTGAAGCGCTCGAAGACCGGCTCGTTGTGGATGAGGTGCAGCCCCGGCTCGTTGTCGAGCTGGATGCCGATGACGGCGGGGTGGCCGCCGTGCCGCCCGACGACGGCGCGGATGACGCGCTCGGCGTGGCGCAGGAAGATCGGCGAGGTGAAGTCGGCCTCCTGGCGCGCGCCCCACGGGACGCGGGCCCCGCCGGCCCGCACGACGGCCAGCTCGGGGTGCTTGCGCTGCAGCCAGGGCGGGACGGCGTAGGTCGGGGTGCCCAGGAGCACGCCGATGCCGCGCTCGTGCGCCGCGTCCAGCACCGGGGTCAGCCAGTCGAGGTCGAACTCGCCGTCGCGGGGCTCCCAGGTGGACCAGACGGACTCGCCGACGCGGATGAGCCCGATCTTCGCCTGGGCCATCAGATCGAGGTCGCGTTCGGGATCGGGGGAGCGCTGATACTCGGGGTAGTACGCGGTGCCGAATCGGATGCTGGGGGTGGGGGGCGGTGGCGTCATGGGCTCCCCGTGACGTGACGGACCGATGGCGAGCTTAAAACGTTTCACCGGATGATATATCTATTCAAGCCCTCATGTCAATGCACGCCGAGGCTTCACCGCTGTCCCGGTCCACGCCCACGCACGTGTCGCCTAAGGCAAGGAGGGATGGTGTCGATCGAACGCCGCGTATATGGTTAAAACGTTTTGTCTCCACCGGAGGGACGTTCGGATGGCCGACTTCCACGAGGACCCCGGGCCGGGCTCCGGGCGGCGCGCGGCGCGCGCGGACTTCGTCTCCGACGCGCCGCGCCTGCCGCTCAACGGCCTGTGGCGCTTCCGCCTCTCGGACACCGCCGAAGGAACCGGGCCCGCGCTGCCCGACCCGGCGCTCGACGACAGCGGCTGGGACACGATCCGGGTGCCGTCGCACTGGGTGCTGGAAGGGCACGACGTGCCCCTCTACACCAACACCGCCTACCCGTTCCCCATCGACCCGCCCCACCTGCCCGACGACAACCCGACCGGCGACTACCGCCTCCGCTTCGAGCCGCCCCCGGACTGGCCCGCGGGCCGGACCGTGCTGCGCTTCCAGGGCGTCGACTCCTGCGGCACCGTCTGGCTCAACGGCGACCTGCTCGGCCACTCCAAAGGCAGCCGGCTGCCGTTCGAGTTCGATGTCACGGGGCTCGTGCGGGCCGGCGTCAACGTGCTCGCCGTACGCGTGCAACGCTGGTCGTCCGGCAGCTACCTGGAGGACCAGGACATGTGGTGGCTGCCCGGCATCTTCCGCGACGTGGAACTGCTGGCCAGACCCGACGGCGGCATCGACGACCTCACCGTCTCGGCCTCCTACGACGCCGCCACCGGCTCCGGCACGCTCCGCGTGACCGCCGATGCCCCGGGCGTGGTGGAGATCCCCGAGCTCGGCCTCGCCGTACCCACGGGAGAGGAGGTCACGATCGCCCAGGTCGAGCCGTGGAGCGCCGAGAGCCCCCGCCTCTACCGCGGCACCCTGCGCGCCGCAGGCGAGACGATCGAGCTGCCCGTCGGCTTCAGGACCGTCGAGATCGCCGGTGGGCGGCTGCTCGTCAACGGCCGGCCGGTGCTCTTCCGCGGCGTCAACCGCCACGAGCACGACCCCGTACGCGGCCGCTCCCTCGACCGCGCCACCATGATCCGCGACATCGAGCTGATGAAGCGCCACAACGTCAACGCCGTCCGCACCGCCCACTACCCGCCGCACCCCGAGTTCCTGCGGTTGTGCGACGAGTACGGCCTGTGGGTCGTCGACGAGTGCGACATCGAGACCCACGGCTTCGTCTACTCCGGCTGGGAGGGCAACCCGCCCGCCGAGCCGATGTGGCGCGACGCCCTGCTCGACCGCGCCAGGCGGATGGTCGAGCGCGACAAGAACCACCCCAGCGTCGTCATCTGGTCGCTCGGCAACGAGAGCGGCAGCGGGGCGGCGTTCGGCGACATCGAACGCTGGATCCGCGAGCGCGACCCCACCCGGCCCCTGCACTACGAGCGCGACCCGAGCTACCGCCACTCCGACTTCCACAGCGCGATGTACACGTCACTCGACGACCTGGAGCGGATCGGGCAGCGCGAGGAGGAGACGCCGGACGGGGTGGCCGTGGGCTCGCCCGACGACGTGCGGCGGCGCGGGCTGCCGTTCCTGCTGTGCGAGTACGCCCACGCCATGGGCAACGGGCCTGGCTCGCTGGCCGGCTACCAGGCGATCCTGGAGTCGTACGAGCGGTTCTGCGGCGCGTTCGTGTGGGAGTGGATCGACCACGGGCTGAGCGGGACCGACGAGCGTGGCCGCCCCTACCACCGGCACGGCGGAGACATCGCCGCCACCCCCAACGGCGGGCGGTTCTGCCTGGACGGGCTGCTGTTCCCCGACCGCACGCCCTCGCCCGGCCTGGCCGAGCTGCGTGCCGCCATCGCGCCCGTGGGGTTCGCGTTCGAGCCGGGTGAGGTGGCCGTCACCAGCAAGTACGACTCGATCGACCTCGCCCACCTGGACTTCCGCTGGTCGGTCGAGGTGGACGGCGAGCCGCGCGACGGCGGGGCGCTTCCCGTGCCGGACTGCCCGGCCCGCGAGACGGTCCGCGTGCCCCTTCCCGCGGTGGAGGTCGCGGCGGAGGGCGAGACGTGGCTCACCGTCGAGGCCTCGCTGGCCGCCCCCGCCCGCTGGGCGCCCGCCGGCCACGTCGTCGCCTGGGCTCAGACCCGCCTCGGCACCGGCTCGCACCGCCGCCCGCGCCCCGCCGTGAGCGTTCCTCGCTCAGCGGCCGGAGCGGTGGTCCTGGGCGGGGCGGCGTTCGACGCCAGGACCGGGCGGCTGATCAGGCTGGGGGACGCCGAGCTCGACGGGCCGGTGCTGGACGTGTGGCGGGCCCCCACCGAGAACGACCGGGGCCAGGGCCCCATGAACACGCTCGCCGCCGACTGGGAGGCCGTCGGCCTCGACCGCTTCCTGCACCGCACCGCGAGCGTCGAACGCCCCGACGACCGCACCCTCGTCGTACGCGGCCGCAGCGGCCCGGCCACCCGCATCCTGGGTTTCACCACCACGTACACCTGGCGATGGCGGGACGGCGCGCTCCACCTGACGATCGAGGCCGACCCCGTCGGCGACTGGCACGACACCGCCTACGGCGGCCTCAGCGTCACCCCGCCACGGATGGGCGCCAGGTTCTCGCTCCCCGGCGGCTACACCGACGTCACGTGGTTCGGGCGGGGCCCCGGCGAGTCGTACGCCGACAGCCTGGCCGCCGCCCGGGTCGGCCGCTTCGCCCGTACGATCGACGACCTGCAGACCCCGTACGTCTTCCCGCAGGAGAACGGCAACCACGTCGGGACCCGCTGGCTGGAACTGTCGGGCGACGGCCTGCCGACCGTGCGCGCGGACGGCGAGCCGCACCTCGACTTCACCGCCCGCCGGTGGACCAGCCAGGCGCTGGCCGCCGCGCTGCACCCGCACGACCTGGCCGACTCCGGCCGGGTCTGGCTCAACCTGGACCACGGCCAGCAGGGACTCGGAAGCGCCTCCTGCGGCCCCGCGCTGCCCGAGCGCTACCGGCTGCCGGTCCGCCGCCACACCTGGTCGATGACGCTGAGCACGTGATGTCCTCCAAGGAGCACCCGATGATGTTCGACTTCTGCCCCTGGTTGTACTGGGACCACGCGACCGACGAGGACCTCCGCGCCCAGGAGCGCCACCTGGCCGGGCTGCGCGCCAGGATCGCCGTCGAGGCCGCCGAGAAGGTCTTCGTCTCGCCGCTGGCGGCCGTCCACGCCGACCACCTGCGCATGGGCGACCACAGCTACATCGCCGCCCACGCCTACGTCACCGACACCCTCGTCATGGGCGACGACTGCACGCTCAACCCGTACGCCGTGGCGCGGGGCCGCGTCGTGCTCGGCGACGCCGTGCGCGTGGGCGCGCACACGTCCCTGCTCGGCTTCAACCACGGCGTCGAGCCCGACCGGCCCGTGTTCCGCCAGCCGATCAGCTCCAAGGGCATCACCATCGGCGACGACGTGTGGATCGGCTCCAACGTCGTCGTGCTCGACGGCGTCACCATCGGCGACCACGCCGTCGTCGGGGCGGGCGCGGTCGTCACCAAGGACGTGCCCGCCTGGGCCATGGTCGCCGGCAACCCCGCCCGCCCCATCCGCGACCGCCGCACCCGCACCCGCTCCCGCTCGGCGAGCAGCCCCGCCGACGATCTGGAGGGGCTGCTCGCCGCCTTCGCCGACCGCGCCCGCGACCAGGCCGAGGCGGTGCTCGCCCGCTGCTGGACGGGCGAGCGGTACGTCGACCGCCCGGACGCCCCGCCCACCGTGCGGGCCTGGTGCGACGCCGTGGAGATCGCCGACCTGCTCCTCGGCGGTCCGCCCCCGGTGCCGGCGCGCGAGGAGATCGTCGCCTTCCTGCGCGACCGCCAGGATCCCGCCACGGGCCTGATCCCGGAGATCGGCGCCCCGGGCTCCCCGGAGCGAGCGGGGGAGCCGGGCGGCGGCGGGCCGGAGCTGGAGGGCGTCACGGCGTACCACGTGCTCTGCGCCGGCTACGCGCTCGACCTGCTCGGCACCGGCTTCCGGCACCCCGTCCACGCCGTCCACGACCTCACCGGCAAGGACCTGACCGCCGCGCTCGACGCCCTCGACTGGGACCGCGAGGCGTGGACGTCGGGTTCGGTGGTGGACGCCATCGGCACCGGCCTCCACCGCAACCTGGACGGCTTCGGCCTGCGCGGCGACCTCGAGACCCTGTACGGCTGGCTGCTCACCCGCTGCCGGCCGGGCCACGGCATGTGGGGCGAACCGGACTCAGACGCCGGCTGGCTGATGGTGGTCAACGGCTTCTACCGGCTGACGAGGGGGACGTACGCGCAGTTCGGGATGCCGCTGCCGTACCCGGAGCGGGCCGTCGACACCGTGCTCGCCCACGCCTGCGACCCCCGCCACTTCCACGGGGACACCGGCAACGCCTGCAACGTGCTCGACGTCATCCACCCGCTGTGGCTGGCGGGCAGGCAGACGGCGCACCGGCGCGAGGAAGGCGAGGAGTGGGCCCGGCGGCACCTGCGCCGCGCGCTGGGCGGCTGGCAGGACGGCGCGGGCCTCAGCTTCGCCCTCACCGGCGGCACCGGCGCGGCCCGCGTACCCGGCCTTCAGGGCACGGAGATGTGGCTGGCCATCGTCTGGCTGCTCGCCGACTATGTGGGCCTCTCCGGCGCCCTCGGCTACCGCCCCCGAGGCATCCACCGCCCCGAACCGGCGATCCACCTTCCGAACCTCTGACGTGCCGCGGACCGGGGATTGTCGGTGCCGTGGCCTACGCTCCCCCACCATGGATCTCGAGCTTGGCCGGCGAAAGGCCCTGGTGACGGCGAGCAGCGGCGGCATCGGCATGGCCGTGGCCCGGCGGCTGGCCGCCGAAGGGTGCGCGGTGCTGGTTCACGGCCGCGACGCCGCGCGGGCGGGCGAGGCCGTCGAGGAGTTGCGGGCGGCGGGCGGCACGGCGGAGGTCGTGCTCGGCGACCTGACCGATGACGGCGCCGCGGCCGAGGTGGCCGGGCGCGCCGCGGCGTGGGGCGTCGACATCCTGGTCAACAACGCCGGCCCGGTCGCGGAGCACGACTGGGACGACGCCGAGCCCGCGGCGTGGCTGGCCGCGATCGACGGCAACGTCCTGTCGGCCGTGCGCCTGATCCGCGGTGTGCTGCCCGGGATGCGCGAGCGCGGCTGGGGCCGGGTCATCAACCTGGGCAGCCGCGCGGCGACCACGCCGCTGCCCAACCTCGTCGACTATTCGGCCGCCAAGGCGGCGGTGGTCAACATGACCACGAGCCTGGCCCGCCACCTGGCCGGCACCGGAATCACCGCCAACACCGTCAGCCCCGGCGTGATCGTCACCGCGGGAATGCGCAGGATGTTCGAGGACCGCGCCGCCCGCCGGGGCCGGCCCCAGGAGTGGAGCGAGCTGGAGCCCATCGTGACGGCGGAATACGCGCCCAACCCGACGGGCCGGCTCGGCACCGCCGACGACGTGGCCGCGGCGGTGGTGTTCCTCGCCAGCCCGCTGGCCGGCTACGTCAACGGCATCGACCTGCGCGTGGACGGAGGCATCGTCCCCGTGCCCTGACCGGCGCGCCTCACGGCGTGCGCGGCAGCGTGGCGGCCGTCCTCGCGGAGGGAGCCAACTGGTCGTGTGTGCGGACGGCGATCACGCACACGATGCTGATGACCGCCGCGAGCCCCCCGTACACCGCGACGGGCAGCCATGAGTCCAGCCCGTTGAACAGCGCGGTCGCGATGAAGGGCGCGATGCCGCCGCCGATGATGCCGGAGAACTGGAAGCTGAACGACGTGCCCGTGTAGCGCGTGGCCGGCGGGAACACCAGGGAATCGTTCGGCGGTGGACGGGACGTCCTTGAGACCCGTCGAGGTTCCCACCGCGACCACGGTCCGCCCGCGCAGCCCGCCTTCCGCGGCGAGCTCGCGCGCCGCCAGCAGCGGCACCACGCCCGTGGCCTCCAGATACAGGCCCTCCGCGGCGGCGACCTTGTGCTGCATGTCCATGAGCGCGCGGTCGTCCGGCGTGACGACCGCCCGCCCGCCGGTGCGGCGCAGGGCATCGCCGACCGCGTCGTCACGTTCGAGGACGTCTGCCTCGACATCATGCTCGCCCGCAGCCCCGACACGACCGCCGCGCTCGCGGCGACGCTCGACCCCCTGCTCGCACGCCCCGAACTCCTCACGACCCTGCGCGAATACCTGCGCCACGGGATGTCGGCCCGTGCCACCGCCCGCGCCCTCTACGTCCACCCCAACACCGTCCCCTACCGGCTGCGCACCATCGAGCAGCTGCTCGGCCGCAGCCTCTCCGACGTCACCGGCCTCACCGACGTCCTCATCGCCCTGCACCACCTCGACATGGACTCCGCACCCGCGCCGGCCGGCCCCTCCTGAGGACCTGCGCACCACGGCACGCTCCCACCGCAGGGGGAGACCCGCCCCGGAGATCACCCTCACAGGGGAGGACCCGACGTGCGGGACGCATGTCGACTGGTCACATGAGTCCTTCTGCGATTCCTCCTGACCGGCTTCATGCCCCGGCGCGACCTGCTGCTCCTGTCGTCGTGACCGGCCTGCTGGTGGCTCTGTGCTGCGGCGGATTCGCGGTCGTCAACGTCATCTTCGAGGTGACCGGCCGTTTCGACGGCGGCCCCTACGCGGCGTACGCATCAGGCCTTCTCGTGATGAACTGGCTCGTCGTCGTGCTGAAGCTGGTGGGTGCGGGTGCGGCGCTGTCGTCGATCGCCGGCCGTCCCGCAATCCTTCCGCCGGCGGTTCTTGGCGTGGTGTTGTGGAGCGCGTTCGCCCTGCTGTCCCTCTACGTCCTCGGCGCCGTCGGCCAGGCGTTCGGCATGGCGCTGGGCCTGATGGGCTCGGCCGGCCAGATCACCTTGGCCGGGGTCGGTTACGTGCTGTTCTTCACGCTGATGGCGGTCGGATTCGGCGCCCTGGCGATCTCCTACTCGCGGCGCTTCGAGATCCGTAAGGGTCTCATCGCCCTCGGCGTCCTCGGCGGGCCCGTCGCGCTGGGGCTGATCCTGCTGGCCGCGCCGATGCTCCTGACCGCCCTGGGCGTCATGCCCGCCGCCTGACCTCGACGGTGTGCCGCCTTCCCCGGGCCGTGCTGGCTGTGCCCCCTGTCAGCGGTGTGGCCACGGCCGACACCTCAAGGTTGTCCGACCAGGTCTCAGGGTCGCCCGACCAGGTGTCATAGACAGTAGCGAACCTCTCCGTATAGGGCGCCAACGGGCCGAGCCAGTCCGTCCAGCGCGTGAAAGGCGTCCCATCAGGTTCAGGAAAATCGACCTCCCCGTCGATGTCTCCGTAGCGGGCGTACAGGGTGGTGTTGCCATGGCCTTGGAGCGGCGTGCGGACGCTGCGGCCCGCGCCTCGGCATCCGTGCCGGCGAACGTCTCCCCCTCCACTCTCTACCTTTTGTCTCATGTCCTGCAAAGTGCCGCCATGTTGCTGAAGCGCCGCAGTAGGATTTCCGGACATGACGGGAATAGAGATGGAATCGGGAGAAGCGGGGCAGAACACCTCCCGGGTCACGGCCTATGCGAAGCAGCATCATGCCGTGCTCAATCACCTCGGGGGGCGCGGAGATGGTATCCCCTCCTTATGCACGCCTCGGCCAGAAGACGATGTCGAGCAAATGGAGCGCATTCTGCTCCATACCATGAAGATGGTAGCGAACCTGCGGGAGACGCAGAAAGACCTCGCTGTAGTCGCCGGCACCGCGGAGAGCCGTGACGGCCTCATCAGCGCCGTCGCGAACAGCCAAGGCGACATAACGCGGATCCACATCAACCCACGCCTTATGCGCCTCGCTCACACCGACATCGCCGAGAAGCTGACAACAGTGCTCCAGCAAGCCCAACTGAACGCCGAGGCGCAGGCCAAGCAGATCATCGACCGCCGACTGGCCGATACGGCGAACCCCCCGCTCCTGCTGGACGAAAGATTCATCAGTGAGAGAGTCGAGCAAATCGCTCGCAACCTTTTCTGAGGAGGCTCGCGTGTACAACCTTTCCACCGATTGGACAGCGGACGTTCGCGAGAAGGACATCGCACAGGCCATGGCTCACGCCGAAGAGGCTGGCGCCTGGGTCGAGGAGGCGCGAAAAGAGCTGGCCAAGGTGGTCGGCGCGGGCGAGAGCCCATCCGGTCACGTCAAGGTCACCGTGACAGGCGAAGGCAAGGTGCTGGAAATCTCTCTACAGCCGCCGGCCAAGCGATTAGACCGCCATACGTTCGTCAACGAGGTGCTGACGGCCGTGACGCAAGCCCGGCAGGACGCCGCAGGCAAGGTGCACCAGATGATGCGCGAGGGTTTCCCGGGGTTCGACCCCACCGCGATCACTGCGGGAGCCGACCGTCTCATGAACATGCCGTGGTGAAACCCGCCTCGCCAGGTCGCGGCCTTCCTTGCCGCTATGACGGCGAGTCGCGAGGTTGACGCGGAACAGGCAGACTGGCTCGCATCGGCCCCCGGCTGACGTGATGATGAGGTGAGTGCTTCCCGCCAGGCACTGCCCATCGGCTGACGGACCTCGATGTCCTCAACGGGACCTGCCGGCCCTGGACGGGAAGCACTCATGGGCACTCACCGGACGTGGCACCTGTGACTTCATTCGATATGGAGGCGATCTGTTCCACCGCCACGTGCCTCGGGTGCGCGGACCGTTCGTCCGGGTCGCCCTGGAAGGACGACCGCGGCCAAGCTGCAAAGCTCGGCAAGTATGACAGCGATACGGAGCCCCGCCCGGCACTGGGAGGCCGGCAGTACCGGCGAAGGGGACAGCGACCGAAAGCAGCGTGGAGCGGGACAGTTCGTGATCAGTCTTTCATGGCCGGACCGCAGCTCCACGATTGGCTGACCACTTCGAGCACATCATCGCCGTAAGCCTCAGGATTCCAGCCGTCCCTCAGGAATAGTTGTGCCACGACATCGGAGGTCGCGCCCAGCAGATCCTCCTCCGGCGGCTCATCGAGCAGGCGGGTCGCCACGGCGGCGTCCTTGACCCGGACGCGGTAGTGCGCCTCCACATCGACGGTGGCGGCATCGAGCTCAAGTTCTTCTGCGTCCTCCAGGTCGCTTTCCAGTTCGCTGAACGGATTGCCCCAGCCGGTCGCCTCGGCGCACACCTGTGCGTATTCCAGCGCAGCGGAGCGAAGAGTGTTGACTGCGGCCACCACCGCCGGTGAGTCGTCAGGAGAGGCCGTCACGATTCGGGCGTGCTCTGCGATCGCCATACTCAGTTTGGTGGCCTTGTCCGCCAGTTCGTTCCCCATAACCCTTAGTCTCTCGCTCTTGCTGACGCCTGCTGTCACTTCTTCTTTTTCCACGGGAAGTGTTTCGTGTGGCTAACCTCACCGTGCTTGTTGAAGTAGTCGACATGCACATGATCATCTGACCGGCACTCGGGACGGAACCTGGATCTCCCACCCTGTCCCGCGGCTTCTCTCGCCGCCTTCTCCGCTTCTTCCTTGGACTCGTACGGCTTGTCGCCGGAGTTGGTCTTGTTGGAGGCGTTCTTCCGCCAGCCCATGCGGGCGAGGCCAGGAAAATCTCGCGACTCGCTCGGCATCCTGGTTCCCGGCAGGCGCGGCCCGCCCGCGAACGCCGGCCGCGGGCCCATGCCGGGGAGACGTAAGTGCTCAACCACATGCCGGAACTGTGAGGCCGCTCGGTCTCTGAGCGCCGGTGCCAAGACCCGGCCGGCCCCTTGTTGGGTCTGATGCCGGATCGCCAGAATCCGGGCACGCCCCTGCAGCAACGCCTGAGCGTTCAAGGCCGGCCCCAGCGGCCCCGCGCTGACGTGCGCTCTTAACATCCGCCAGAGCACGTGGGCGGCGGTGGCACCCACCGCGAGCTTCGCGCCCGTAACCAGCCAGCCGACGTTGTCCAACACGACGGGCACCGATCGTACGGCGACCGCCGCCCGCGCCAGATGGCCCTGCGTCTCTTGCGAGAAGTCCGACAGAACGGTGGCGGAATCGCCGTCATACACCTCGCCCGCCTGCCGCATGACCGCCTCTTGTTGGCCGCTGACAGCGGTCGAATACGCATCGACCGTACGCCACGCTGCCGCGTCGGCGTGAATGTCAGAAACCGAGACGTTGATATTCGGAACGCCCATCATCTCCAGCGTCGCATCGAGCGCCGGCGGCAGAACAACGTCCACTATGCCTCCTGGCGGCCGTATGCTGAAGCGTCCGTGAAACCGGCCGGCTCGGCGTCATCGATGTTCCTTCGCACTTCGTGCATGCCGTAACCGGTGCGGCGCAATGCTGCGGATAATCGATCGTGCGCCAGCAACCCCAGACAGACGCTTTCTGCGTAAGCCGGCATGAGCAGACTCAGCAACCCGTCGGTGTCTCCCCAGCCGCCCTCCGCGTACCCGCGTTCCTTCAGTCGCTGTATGGCGGCGGCGTAGTCATCACCATGCGCAGTCATCCGAACGGCGTGCTGACCGAACGCCTCTCGGTCAATTTCGAACCCCTGGCTCATGCGGCCTCATCTTATGAGGTTTCTTCGGCCAGTATGATCGTTATGCGCCCACGGCACGATGCGGGCATGCGAGCGGTTGACTCCGCCCGCGTGACGCCGCCCGCTTCAGGCCGAAGCCGGGCGGCGGGTACGTGGGGACGCACCCGCACAAGGAGCGGGTCGCCGAGTACCGGCGCACCCAGAACGAGGTCGCCGCCTACTACGACAGGCTGAGCACCGACCTGGTCGCCCGCCTGGTCGGCGAGCAGCAGACGACACCGGACGAGATCCGCCAGCAGGCGGCCGCAGCCTCTCCGACATCACCGGGCTCACCGACGTCCTCATCGCCCTGCACCACCTCGACATGGAGTCCGCACCTGCGCAGGCTGTGCCGCCCGCCAACGGTGGAGCGCAGCCTCCTCCGACGAACTAGAGTGCCGCGCATGACCGCAGGTGATGATCTTCTCCGGCGCATCGAGACCACACCGGCGCTGGCCGAACTGCTCATCTGGCCGGGCGACTTCGACATCGAGCGGCGCGACCCGGTCGAGGAGCTCAGATTGCCCTCCGGAGCGCCGCTGACGCCGATCGCCGGTGACGCCTCCGGAGCCACCTACTTCCTGTGTGGAACGCCCGGAACCACGCGCCCGGTCCTGTACGCCGATTCCGAGGGGAGCGCCACCTTGGTGGCGGCCGACCTGGTGGAGGCGGTCACGTTGATTGCCGCGTACCCCTACTGGCACGACCTGCTGCACGACCGGCTGCACGGCCATGCGATCGGGGAGGTGGTCGAGGAACTGGAAGAAGACATGTGTGAGGACCACCCCGACTACCCCGCCGCCCGCGCCGAGCTCCTACGCCTGCTCGGCGTCACCCCGCCCACGCCCGAGGACGCGGTCGCGCGCCTGCGCGCCTCGGCCGCCCGCACCGTCCCCGGCTTCCTGCCCATCGCCATGTTGGACGAGGGCGAGATTTCCTACACGCTGTTGTGACCCCATGGCGCAGAAGGCGACCGAGCAACCTCCGGGTCGTCCGGCCGGGTGTTGAGCGGCGCCTCAGCCTCGGCGGCCAGCGCCTGGTGGCCGGCCGTGCTCGGGTGGAGGTGGTCGCCGCAGTCGTAACGGGGGAGCAGGCGGGCCGGGTCGGCGGGGTCGCGGAGGGCGGCGTCGAAGTCGGCCACGCCGTCGAACGCGCCCTCGCTCCGGATGTGGGCGTTGACCTCCTGCCGGGCCCGTTCCCCCTGCTCGGTGTGGTATTCGGCGCCGGCGTACGGGGTGAGCGTGCCGCCGATCACGCGGACCCCGGCGGCGCGGGCGGTCGCGGCGATGCGGGCGTACGCGGCGATGAGGTCGTGCGCCCGCGCGCCCGCGCCGAGGTCGTTGAGTCCGGCGAGCAGGATCACGGTGGCGATGCCCGGCTTGGTCAGTACCTCGGCGGTGAGGCGGGCCTCGGCGGGACGTCCGGTGCCCGCGGCCAGCACGCGGCCGCCGGAGACGCCCTCGTTGACCACGGCCGAGCCGCCGAGCACGTCGGCGAGGAGGTCCACCCAGCCGTGGCCGGTCTCCGAGCCGACCCCGGTGGCGATCGAGTCTCCCAGCACCGCCACGGCCGAGACGGGCGCGGGCGCGGTGACCGTCAGGGCGTCCATCCAGTGCCAGACCGCCACCTCCTCGGTGAACGCCCCCGAGCCCTCGTCGGCGGCGTGGTCACCGGGGACCGACCGGTAAGCCGGGGCGGTGGCGGGTTCCCGGTCGGCGCACGGCGGCCGCTCCAGGCTGGAGCCGGGCGGTGGGTACGCGGGGGCGGTGGCGCGGTTGCGGCCCGTCAGGGTGCCCGGCTTCCCGCGGACGTACAGGCTGATCGCGAGGCGGTGGCGTGGGCGCACCCGTACGGGGAGCGGGTCGCTGAGGGCCGTCGCGCCCGGCGCCACCGTCACCTCGGGGCTCCCACCGAACGTCAGCCTCCGGTTCGACCCCGGCGCCAGCGCCGCCCCGGCCAGCGGGACGCCCACGCGGACGTGCCCGAACGTCACGGGGCGGTTTCCGAAGGCGTTGGTCAGCCGGACGCGCAGGCCGCTCCCGCCCACGGTGGTCCGCACGATGTTGCGTACGGTCAGCTCACGCAGGCCGCCGTCGTCGAGTCGTTCGGCGGCGGCGGCCCACGTGGTCACCGGCCGGTACGTCACCGACCCCACGACGCGGTGAACGTGTACCGGCCGGAGCCCACCCGGCACACCGAAGCGGCCTCGGTCGACTTGATCACGTCGATCCCCGCGGTGGCAAGCGGTTTCCCGGACTCGCGGACCGACGAAGGGTCCGTGGTGGGCACGTGGACGGTGGCGAGCGCGCCTGGCGGTACGCGCACCTCCAGCGTCAGCTCCCCGCCGGAGATCTCCCACCGGCTGCTCAGCCGCCCCAGCGGCGTGTCGTACGCCGCCGCGGCCCACCGCAGCCGCCCTCCGGGCAGCGGCCGGATGAGCGGCCGGCGGAACCCGACGGAGTCCTCCTCCTGCCCCACCCCCGCGACCCCGCTGTAGAGCCAGGCGCCGACCGAGCCGAGCGCGTAGTGGTTGAAGGAGTTCATGGCGACGGGCCCGAAGCCGTGCTCCTCCGTCCAGCCGTCCCAGCGCTCCCAGATCGTGGTGGCCCCGCGCTTGATCGAGTACCCCCACGAGGGGTAGCGGTCGTCGTGCAGCAGGTCGTAGGCGAGGTCGTGGTGTCCGTACGCCGACAGGACGGGCCCGAGCAGCCCCACACCGGCGAACCCGGTGGTGAGCCGCCGCCCCCGCCGCTCCAGGTCGGCCACGAGATGTCCGACGGCGGCGGGAACCAGGTCATCAGGGACGAGCTCGTGGGCGAGTGCCAGCAGGTAGCCCGTCTGTGTGTCGCCCGAGATCCGCCCGTCGGCCGAGACGAACTCCCGTACGAACGCCTCCCCGATGCGCGCCCGCAGCCCCGCGTACCGCTCGGCGAGGTCCGCGCGGCCCAGCACGGCGGCGGCCCTGGCGGTGAGGCCGGCGCTGAGCGCGAAGTACGCGGTGGCCAGCACGTCGCGGGAGGCCCGCACGCCCGCCTGCAGCCAGTCGCCGTAGTGGCTGCCCACCCGGTCGCGCCAGATCAGGCCGGGGTTGTGGCGTTCGACGTGGTCGACCCACCGGCACATGCTGGGCAGGCTGTCGCGCAGGACGCGCTCGTCGCCGTAGACGCGGTAGAGGTGCCAGGGCACCACCGTGGCGGCGTCGCCCCAGGCGGGGGTGCCGTGCCGCTCCGTCATGACGTGCGGCACCACGTCGGGCACCGCGCCCTCGGCGGTCTGGGCGCAGCGCAGGTCGGCCAGCCAGCCGGTGAAGAACGCGGCCACGTCGGCGTTGTAGCAGGCGGTGGGCAGGAACACCTGCGCGTCGGCGGTCCAGCCGAGCCGCTCGTCGCGCTGCGGGCAGTCGGTCGGCACGGACACGAAGTTGCCCCGCTGGCTCCAGCGGAGGTTGCTGGTCAGCCGCCGCACCATGTCGTCGGAGCAGGAGAACTCGCCGGCGACCGGTGTGTCCGAGTGCATCGCCCGGCCCAGCACCTCGACGTCGTCGTGCCCGCTGACCTCGACGTAGCGGAAGCCGTGCACGGTGAAGCGCGGCTCGAACGTCTCCTCCGGCAGCCCCGCGGCGACGTAGTGGTCGGTCGCCTCGGCCGAGCGCAGGTTGGCGGTGTAGAGGCCGCCGTCCTCGTCGAGCGCCTCGCCGTGCCGGAGCGTGACGCGGGTGCCGGCCGGGGCGCCGCGCACCGTCAGCCGCACCCGGCCGGCGATGTTCTGCCCGAGGTCGACGACGGTACGGCCGGCGCCGTCCCGCCGGGTCCCGACCGGCGTGAGGTCCTCGGTGACGCGGACGGGCTCGGCCGCCGAGGGCACGAGGACGTCGTGGCGGGTGCCGGTGACGCGGGCGGGGGCCCACGACGAGTCGTCGAAGCCGGGCAGGTCCCAGCCGTGCTGCTCCAGGCGGGCGTCGTACCATTCGCCCATCAGCAGGTCGGCGTAGCGCAGCGGCCCGGTGCTCTCCCGCCAGCTCCCGTCGGTGCCGACGACCGTGCGCGAGCCGTCGGCGTGGTCGGCCACGAGCTGGACGAGCAGTTCGGGACGCCTGCCGTAGCGCTGGGCCTGCTGCCGGCCGTCCCAGCCGAGGCTGCCCGACCACCAGCCGTCCGCGAGCACCGCGCCCACGCAGGCGGGGCCGTCGCCGACCAGCTCGGTGACGTCGTACACCTGGTACGCCACCCGGTGACGGTAGTCGGTCCAGCCGGGGGTCAGCTCGCCGTCGCCCACCCGGTGGCCGTTGACGCGCAGCTCGTACAGGCCGCGGGCGGTGCACACGATCCGTACGGAGGTCGCCGGGCGCAGGTCGACGACGCGCCGGAAGTAGCGGGGCGGGGGCAGGGACGCGGTGCGTACGGTGCGGGGCTCGCGGTCGTCGGCCGGAGGCTCGAACGGCGGCAGCGTCTCCGGGTCGTGGCCGATCCAGGCGGCCGCCCACTCGTCCGCGTGCAGCACGCCGGTGCCGAACCACGACCCGGCCGCCGCCTCCTCGCCGTCCGCGGAGCGCACCCGCACCCGCCAGGTGTAGCGGGCGAACGACGCGAGCGGCGCGCCCGCGTACAGGGCGTGGGGGTCCTGCCCGTCGATCCAGCCGCTGTCCCAGGCCAGGGCGTCGCCCGAGCGGACCGTGATCCGGTACGCGGCCTGCGCGTCGCCGCGCCGGCCCGACGCCAGCCGCCAGCTCAGCCGGGGCGCCCGGCCGGCGATGCCCTGCGGGGTGTCCAGGTGCTCGCAGCGCAGGTCGTACGGGTGCAGCGCGCCCCCCTCGGGAGCGGAGGGAAGGGACCATTCGCTCACGGCGCTCACCAGGCCCATTCCGTCGCCGGCCGGGACAGCGGATAGTCGCGTCGCGGCGCGGTGGGATGGACCTTGCGCCCGCTGTACATCGGCCGGGCGGTGCCCTCGGGACTGATGCCGATCACGTCGTCGCCGCGCCAGCGCACCCGGAACTCCCGGCCGGACGCGTCCTCCGTGCTGGTCGACTCGGGCACGGGGAACGTGACGGTGATCCGCTCGCCCCGCCTGGGCGCGCGTACGGACAGGTAGCCGTCGGGCGCCCACGCGCCGGGCCGCGTGCCGTCGAAGCCGTCGCCGTCGCGGGTGACGCGCACCTTGGCGTACCCGGCCCACTCGGGCACCCGCATCCGCAGCTCGCGCAGGTCCTGGTGCACGTCGAGGTCGACGCGGCCCTCGTGGGGGAGGTGGCTGAGCACGGTGACCTGCTCGGTGGCACGGGTGAGCAGCAGGTTGACCCGTACGTCGCGGTCGTCGCCCGTGACGACGGAGTTCCAGCCCCAGAACAGCCCGCGCACGCCGGAGCCGACGCAGCACGCCTGCACGTCGGCGGTGTGCCCGCGGCCCAGCTCGATGTCGCAGACGTAGTCATTGGGGGCGCCGTACCCGGCGAAGGCGCCGCGTACCCGCTCGCCCACCCGCACGTGCGTCACCCAGCCGGGTTCGTCGCCCGAGGTGTCGGGGGCCGACTCGACCCAGCTCAGGTCGAGCAGCTGGGACTCGACGAGGTGGTTGCGCAGGAACCGCTCGACCACGCCCCAGTAGCCGGTGTGCCCGGACCGGGCGAGCGTGACGCCGGTGCCGATCAGGTCGACCAGGGAGCAGCTCTCGTGTTCGTGGCGCTGGCCTTCGAGGTCGCCGGGCGTCCAGCCGAACCGGGTGGCCCGGGTGAGCGCCCAGTCGTAGGAGCGGCGTACGTACGCGGTCAGCTCGTGGTCGCCGGTGTGGCGGGCGTAGCGGGCCAGCCCTTCGAGCGTGCCGAGCCGGGTGTGGAAGTGGCCGCTGCGGTAGGCGCGGGCCGCGTTGAAGCCGCCGTCCTCGTGGAAGACGCCGCTCTTGTGCACGATCAGCCGGGCGAACCAGCCGCACAGCTCCAGCGCGTCCTCGTTGCCGGTGGCCTGGTGGTAGCGGAGCAGCGGCATGATGAGCCGGCCGCTGAACGAGGCCGGGTCGGGGGCCAGGTGCAGCGCGATGGCGTTGGGGGAGGGCCAGCCGTCGGGGGTGTACTCGGAGGCGGGGTAGAACCAGACGTCCCGCTCCTTGATCGCGATCCGTTTGAGCGCGGCCACGTGCCGGTCGGCAAGCCGCCTGGCCTCGGGGTCGCCGTCGGAGACGTACCACGTGGTGAGCGACAGGAGCACGGCGCGCTGGTCGATGAGGTTGGCGTTCGGGGGCCAGCCGGCGTCGGGGCGGGCCCGCCGGTAGCTCAGCCCGTCGGGGCCGAAGAAGCTCGCCAGCCGCCGCCTGAAGCCGTCCTCGACCTCCCGCCAGGTGTCCTTGCCCGTCATGTGCCGGGCAAGGAGGCAGGCGTCCAGCAGCCGGCCGTGGCTGGAGCCGTAGTCCCAGTCGCCGTGCCGCAGCGCGGCGGGCCGGGCGAGCAGGTCGGCGCTGAAGTACGGAATGCCGTCCATGCCCGTGTCCGGGTCCGTGTCGGGCAGTCCGGCCACCGCGTTCATCGCCAGTTCGGCCCGCTCTTCGAGCAGCACGGTGTCGGGGATCTCTGGCATGGCCGTCCCTTCGTTGCACATAAATATTCAAGTGTGCATAGATGTCGCATTCAGCGTGCGTCGCCGGTTGACTCACGTCAAGATGTGCATGGATATTCATGTCTTGTTGGATATGTAGGACTGAGGGAGGATGGTGGCATGAGCGTTGATCCGGTGGTGCGGCCAGGTACGGGCGCGGCGGTGACCCTGCGGCCCGTGACGGGAGCCCGCATCCACGACGGCTTCTGGGCGGCGCGGCAGCGGGTCAACCGCGAGGTGACGATCCCGCTGGGCGGTGAGCGGGTACGCGACTCCGGCGCCTTCGGCAACCTGCGGCGGGCCGCCCGGGGCGGCTCCGCCGAGCATCGCGGGAAGATCTTCGCCGACTCCGACGTCTACAAGTGGCTGGAGGCGCTGGCCTGGGAGCGGGGCAGGCGAGAGGACGACGGCCTGGCCCGTTCGTACGCGCAGGCGTCGGAGCTGGTCGCCGCCGCGCAGTGCGCCGACGGCTACCTCCACACGCACACCCAGCTCACCGGCCGGCGACGCTACTCCGACCTGGCCTCCAGCCACGAGCTCTACTGCGCCGGCCACCTCATGCAGGCCGCCGTGGCGGGCCGCCGGGCGACTGGCGACGAGACGTTGCTGCGGGTCGCCGCCCGCTTCGCCGACCACCTGGCCAAGGACCTGCCCGCCGACGCGATCGACGGGCACCCCGAGGTCGAGATGGGCCTGGCCGAGCTGCACCGGGAGACCGGCGTGGCCGCGTACCTCGACCTCGCCGCCCGCCAGGTGGCGGCGAGGGGACGCGCGCTCATCCAGCTCAAGGGCCACCACGGCCCCGGCTACCGGCAGGACCGCGTGCCGGTCGCCGAGGCCACCACGGTCGAGGGGCACGCGGTGCGCGCGATGTACCTCGCGGCGGGGGCGGCCGACGTCGCCGTCGAGACCTCCGACCTCGACCTGCTCGCCGCCCTCGGCCGGCAGTGGCGCGACATGGTGGCCACCAAGACCTACCTGACCGGCGGGCTCGGCTCCAACTGGTACGGCGAGGCGTTCGGCGGCCACCACGAGCTCGCCCCCGACACCGCCTACTGCGAGACCTGCGCTGCCATCGGCAGCGTCCAGTGGTCGTGGCGGATGTTGCTGGCGACCGGCGACCCCGCGTACGCCGACCTGGTCGAGCGCACCCTCTGCAACGCCGTGCTGCCCGGAGTCTCGCTCGACGGCGAGCACTTCTTCTACGTCAACGCGCTGCGCGTGCGCGCCGGCGCCGACCCCGACGACCTGCGTTCTCCCGCCCGTGGCCGGCAGGGCTGGTACGGCACCGCCTGCTGCCCGCCCAATGTCATGCGCCTGCTGTCCTCCCTCGACCACTATCTGGCCACGTGCGACGCCGACGGCGTGCAGCTCCACCTGTACGCGCCCGGCACCGTACGCGCGGGCGGCGTGCTGCTGGAGGTGGAGACCGGCTACCCGTGGACGGGCCGGGTCGAGGTCGTGGTCAAGGAGACCCCCGGCCACCCGTGGACGCTCGCGTTCCGCATCCCCGCCTGGGCCGACGCGGCCGGGGTCGACGGGCGGCCGGCCGAGCCGGGCGGCTACCACCGCGTGCGCAGGACGTGGCGGCCGGGTGACCGGGTGGAGCTGGACCTCGGGGTCCGCCCCCGGCTGACGGCCGCCGTGCCCCGGCTCGACGTCGCCCGCGGCCAGGTCGCGGTCGAGCGCGGGCCGCTGGTCTACTGCCTGGAGCAGGCCGACCACCCGGGAGTGATCGTCGACGACCTGTGCCTGGCCGCGGCGGACCTGCGTGACGCCGGCCCGGTCGCCGGCCTGCCCGCCGACGTGGTGCCGGTCACCGCGCGCGGCCGGGCCCACGTGCACCGCGAGGACGACGGCGGTTTCCCCTACCGCGCCGCCGTCGCCCCCCACGAGCCGGAGCACGGGGGCCCGGTCGATCTGACGTTCGTCCCGTACCACGTGTGGGCCAACCGCGGCGCCGGGCCGATGACGGTCTGGACGCCCATGCACCGGCCCTGACGTACGGGCACGTCCGCCCTCCCCGACGGTCAGGCAAAGGAAGCGTCATGATCTGTGATCACAGGTGGAAAACGGGTATGTCGTAGCGGCCGTTCGCGACGACTTCCGATCGCGCCCGACGTCATGCCCGGAGTGGAAGCGGTGGACGGCGGGATGTGATGATGTCCCCAACGCTACGGGGAGGAAGCGATCGTGGGGTCCCTCGCGGGCGGCGGGCTGCCTCCGGATGACGTCGTCGTCTCCGCGTTGCGGGCGGGCGACGAGGAGATGTTCGCGACGCTGCTCGACACCTGGGCGCGGGGCATGCTGCGGGTGGCCCGCTCCTACGTCTCCACCGACGACTCCGCCGAAGAGGTCGTGCAGGACACGTGGCTGGCGGTGATCGGGGCCATCGACGGGTTCGAGGGCCGTTCGTCCGTGAAGACCTGGGTCTACCGCATCCTCGTGAACACGGCCAAGAAGCGCAGCGTGCGCGAGAGCCGTACACTGCCGTGGAGCGCCTTCGAGCGGGACACGGGCCCGGCCGCCGACCCCGCCCGTCTCCACGGAATCGACGCGGCCCTGCCGGGCAGGTGGAAGGAGGCACCCGCGGCCTGGCCGACGCCCGAAGGGCAGGCGCTCGCGGCGGAGGCGCGGGGCCTGATCGGCGAGGCGCTGGCGACGTTGCCTCCACGGCAGCGCATCGTGATCACGCTGCGCGACGTGGAGGGATGCACCTCCGAGGAGGTGTGCGAGATCCTGGAGATCTCCGCCGTCAACCAGCGGGTGCTGCTGCACCGGGCGCGTGCGGCGGTTCGAGACCTGCTGGAGAGTTACTTCGAGTCGGTGAAGCAGCCAGAATAGGTGAAACGGTTCAATACGCAGAGGGTAAGGCGGTTAACGTCGTGAAGCGGTTCACGTGCGGCGAACTGGTGCAATCCATCACCGCCTACCTTGACGACGCCCTCGACCCGCCCACCCGCGACGCGTTCGAGGCCCACGCGGCCTGCTGCGACGACTGCCGGCGCCACGTCCACCAGTTCCGCGTCACCATCCGGGCCATCGGCGACCAGCCCCCCGAAAAGTTGTCGGACCGCACGCGCGAGCGGCTGATGTCCGCCTTCAAACAGCGGCGGCAAAGCTGACCTTTTCCGTGTAACGCTCGCGCGGCCGACGGCTCTATAGAGCCATGCGTCACGCGAGGGCAAGACGATGATCGGGCTCACGACCGAGGGGCCGCCGCTCAGGGACGCCTCCGAGGTGGGGGACTACGCGCACCGGTGCTTCCTCCCCCGCGGTGACGACCGGGTGGGCGTGGAGCTGGAGTTCCTGGTCTTCGACCGCACGTCGGTCACCCGCCACGTCCCGATGGACCGGGTCGAGCGGGCGCTGCCGCGCCTGCCCGGCGGCAGCCGGGTCACCTTCGAACCGGGCGGCCAACTGGAGCTGTCCGGCCCGGCCGGCTCGCTGACCGGCGCGATCGACGGGCTCACCGCCGACGTGGCCGCCGTCCGCCAGGCCCTGGCACGCGACGGCCTGGTGCTGGCGGGCGTGGGCCTCGACCCGATGCGCCAGGCGGTACGCCAGTTACGGCAGCCTCGCTACGACGCCATGGCGGAGTTCCTCGGCCGGCCGTACGGCGCGCTCATGATGTGCTGCACGGCGTCCATCCAGGTCAACCTCGACATGGGGGAGCGGCCCCGCACGCGGTGGGAACGGGCGCACCTCCTCGGGCCCGTGCTGACCGCGGCCTTCGCCAACTCGCCGCTGAGCCGGGGCCGGCCGTGCGGATGGATGTCGGGCCGCCAGGCCGTGTGGGAGCACCTCGACCCCACCAGGACGGCGCCCGTCCCCGCGTCGGGAGATCCGGTGGCCGACTGGGCCCGCTACCTGCTCGACGCCCGCGTCATGCTGGTGCGGGAGGGCGAGGAGCGCTGCCGCACCGTCCGCGACGGCTCCACCTTCCGCGACTGGCTGGGCTCGCGCGAGCGCCCGCCCACCGCCCAGGACCTGGCCTACCACGCCACCACGGTGTTCCCGCCCGTGCGGCCCAGAGGCTGGCTGGAGATCCGCTTCCTGGACGCCCAGCGGCCGGCGGACTGGCCGGTGTGCGTGGCCGTCACCCACGCCCTGATCAGCGACGACCGCGCCGCCGACGCCGCGCTCGCCGCCGTCGAGTCCTGCCTCGGACCCGGGTGGCGGCGAGGCCCGGGAGCGGACCGCGAGCCGTGGGCGTCCGCCGCGCGCCGCGGCCTGGCCGACCCCCGGCTGGCCCGCGCCGCCGACGCCTGCTTCCGCGCCGCCGTCGAGGCGCTGCCCCGCCTGGGCGCCACCCCCGCCCTGACCGGCGCGGTGTCGGCCTTCGCCGACCGGTACGTGACGACCGGCCGCTCCCCGGCGGCCGACCTGATGGATCTGGCGAGAGAACCGGGGCGGCGCCTGCCGGCCTGGCTGACCGATGAGGGACAACGATGAGCGACTTCAAGGAACGCATCGCCGGCGATCTGCTCGCGGTGCGCAGCCGGTCCCTGGCCTACACGGAGGCCGAGGACGACCTGCTCGTACGCCAGCACTCACCGCTGATGTCGCCCCTGGTGTGGGACCTCGCGCACGTCGGCAACTACGAGGAACTGTGGGTCCTGCGCGAGGCCGGCGGCCTCACCCCGCTCAGGCCCGAGATCGACGACATCTACGACGCCTTCAAGACCCCGCGCAAGGACCGTCCCAGCCTGCCCATCCTCGGACCGGCCGAGGCCCGCCGCTACATCGAGGGCGTGCGCGGCCGCGTCCTCGACGTCCTGGACGCCGTCGACTTCGACGACCCCGCGCCGCTGCGCCGAGACGGCTTCGTCTTCGGCCTGGTCATCCAGCACGAGCACCAGCACGACGAGACCATGCTGGCCACGCTGCAACTGTCGAAGGAGCCCGGCCTGGTGCGCGACGGACGCCTGCCGCCGGCCCGCCCCGGCGGCCCCGCCGAGGTGCACGTGCCCGCCGGCCCCTTCCTCATGGGCACCGACACCCAGCCGTGGGCCTACGACAACGAACGCCCCGCACACCGCGTCGACCTGCCCGCCTACTGGATCGACCGGCTGCCCGTCGGCAACGGCGCCTACGCCGCGTTCATCGAGGACGGCGGCTACCACGACCCCCGCTGGTGGACCGGCGAAGGCTGGGAGTGGCGGCAGCGGCAGGGCGTCTTCGCCCCGCTGTTCTGGACCAAGGACGGCGGTGACTGGCACCGTACCCGCTTCGGCCGCACCGAGCCCGTGCCCATGGACGAGCCCGTGCAGCACGTCTCCTGGTACGAGGCCGACGCCTACGCCCGCTGGGCGGGCAAGCGGCTGCCCACCGAGGCCGAATGGGAGAAGGCCTGCGGCTGGGACGCCGGGGCGGGCCGGGCGCGGAAATACCCGTGGGGGGACCACGAACCCACCCCCGAACTGGCCAACCTCGGCCACCGCGCCGCCCGGCCCGCGCCGCTCGGCGCCTACCCCGCCGGCGCGGGACCGTACGGGGCCGAGCAGATGATCGGCGACGTGTGGGAGTGGACCGGCACGTGGTTCGACGGCTACCCGGGCTTCCGCAGCTTCCCGTACCGGGAGTACAGCGAGGTCTTCTTCGACCGGGACTACCGCGTGCTGCGCGGCGGCTCGTGGGCGGCCGACCCGGCGGCGATCCGCACCACGTTCAGGAACTGGGACTACCCGATCCGCCGGCAGATCTTCACCGGGTTCCGCTGCGCCCGTGACGCGGAGCGGGCCTAGTGTGCCGGCACGCGGCCTGGCTCGGCGCACCCCGCGCCCTGGCCACGCTGATCCACGAGCCCGAGCACGGCCTGCTCGCCCAGTCGTACGCGCCCCGGCGGCAGCGGCACGGCACGGTCAACGCCGACGGTTTCGGCATGGGCTGGTACGACCCGGCCCGCGCCGAACCCGTACGCTACCGGCGGGCCATCCCGATGTGGGCCGACGCCAACCTGCCCGCGCTCGCCCAGGTCGCCCGCTCGGGCTGCCTGCTGGGTGCCGTCCGGTGCGCCACCGTCGGCATGCCGGTCGAGGAGAGCGCGACCGCGCCGTTCACCGAGGGCCGGTGGCTGCTCAGCCACAACGGCCGCGTCGAACGGGACGCGGTCAGGGCGCTGGCCGACGGCGCCGAGAGCGCCTGCGACTCCGCCTGGCTCGCCGCCGCCGTCTTCGAACGGCTGCGCACCTGGCCCGACCTCGGGGAGGCCCTCGCTGAGGTCGTCGCCCACGCCGGGGAGAAGGACCCCGGCGCCCGCCTGAACCTGCTCGCCTGCGACGGCGCGTCCATCGCCGCGACCGTCTGGGGCGACACGCTCTTCGTCCAGCGTCACCAGGACGGCGTGGTCGTGGCGAGCGAACCGCTCGACGACCTGCCCGGCTGGCAGGCCGTGCCGGACCGCAGCCTGCTGCTCGCCTCGCCGGAAGGCGTGCGCGTCCAGCCCATGTGAACCCTTTCCTGAGGAGACACCGTGCCTGTGAGCCATTCGACCGTGCGCCTGGTCAACCACCTCGACCTCGACTATCTGCGATCCTCCCTCGAACATGACGTCAGGGTCGGCCTGACGTCGTCGCCGAAGGTCCTGCCGCCCAAATGGTTCTACGACGAAACGGGCAGCGACCTGTTCTCGCAGATCACCCGGCTGCCCGAGTACTACCCGACCCGGCGCGAACTGGCCATCCTGCGGGAGCGGGCCGCCGACCTCGCCGCGGCGAGCGGCGCCGACACGCTGGTCGAGCTGGGATCGGGCACCAGCGAGAAGACCGTGCTGCTGCTCGACGCCCTCACCGAGGCGGGCACGCTGCGGTGCTACGCCCCCGTCGACGTCGACGCGGTCACGCTCGCCGCGGCGGCGCAGCGGCTGGCCGAACGCCACCCCGGGCTGGCCGTACGCGCCGTGTGCGCCGACTTCGAACGCCACCTGCGGCTGCTGCCCCGTACCGGCCGGCGCATGGTCGCCTTCCTCGGCGGCACGATCGGCAACCTCGAACCCGACGCCCGCCGGGTCTTCATGAAGGAACTGCGCGGCACACTCCGCCCCGGCGACACGTTCCTGCTCGGGGCCGACCTGGTGAAGGACAGCAAGCGGCTGGTCGCCGCCTACGACGACGCCGACGGGGTGACGGCCGCCTTCAACCGCAACGTGCTGCACGTCATCAACCGGGAGCTCGACGCCGACTTCGAGCCGGACGCGTTCGAGCACGTCGTCCGCTACGACGAGGAGCACGACTGGATCGAGATGCGGCTGCGGGCCTCACGCGCCATGCGGGTACGCGTCGCGGCGCTCGACCTGGACGTGGACTTCGCCGAGGGGGAGGAGATGCGCACGGAGATCAGCACCAAGTTCCGCCCCGGCGGGCTGCGCGCCGAACTGGACGCGGCCGGCTTCACCGTCCTGCGCTGGTTCACCGACCCGGCGGAGGACTTCAGCCTGGTGCTGGCCCAAGCATGATCGACGGCAAGGCATGATCGGCAAGGCGTGGCGGGCGGCACGCTCCGTCGTGCCGCCGGGCCACCTCGACGCGGCCGGCTGCAACGTACCGAGTGACCGGGTGCTCGACACGGTCGTGGGGCGCCTCCGGCGCGAACGCGAGCACGGAGGCTACGCGGCTGAACCCGGCCTCACCGACGCGAGATCCGCCCTCGCCGCCCTGGTCGGCCCGGCGGGCGCGTCCCCCGGGGACGTGGCGTTCCTGGAGAGCGGTACGGCGGCCATGGCGGCGCTGCTCGGCGGCTGGCGGCTCCCGCCGGGCAGCCGCGTGGGCTACGCCCGCACCGAGTACGGCAGCACCCTGATGCTCCTGCGCCGCCTGGCCGCCGACCGCTCGTGGACGCTCGTCGACCTGCCCGTGGACGCCGCCTCCCGCCTCGACCTCGACGGCCTCGCGTCCGCGCTCGCCGGGGGCCTGGACCTCGTCACCCTCGTCCACATCGCCTCCCACCGGGGCGTCGTCCAGCCCGCGCGGGAGGCGGGCGCGTTGTGCCGCGCCGCCGGGGTCCCGCTGGTGCTGGACGCCTGCCAGTCCTTCGGCCACACGGACGTGGGCGGGGTGGGGGCGACCGCGTACGTGGGGACGTCCCGCAAGTGGCTCGCCGGTCCGCGCGGCACCGGCTTCCTCATCGTGCCCGGCCTCGCGACGGGCCCGGCACCGACGTGTGGATGGGCGGCGGGGATGGACGCCGCCGCCCCCGCGCTCGGTGGCCACACGTGGGGCATGGACGACCTGCCCGAACCGCTCCCGGGGGCGATCCGCTATGAGAGCTCGGAAGGAGCGATCGCATCCCGGGCGGGGCTCGGCGCCGCCGTACGGGAGTACCAGGAGCTCGGCCCGGCCGACCTGCACGAGCATGTGACGGAGCTGGGCCGCACGGCCCGGCACCTCCTGCACGGGGCGGGCGGCTGGCAGGTGGGGGAACCACTCGACGAACCCTCCGCCATCGTCACCCTCCGGCCTCCGGCGGGCGACTCGGTGGAGTCCGCAAGGGCCCGTGCCGCCGAGGCGGGACTGCTCGTGGGGGCCGCCCCCGTCACCAGGGCACCACTGGACCTGCGAGAGCCCGTACTCCGCGTCTCGCCGGCCCCGGGCACGGATCCAGAAACCCTGCACACGTTCGCCCGCGTCCTCAGCACGCCGTAGGGACCAGCCCGGCTCGTATGCCGTTCACGGTTATCCACCTTCGACCACTGAAGGGAAAATCACCATCACCGATTCTCTGACCCGGGGATCATGCCCCGCAGTGCGAGTGTCCCCTGCAGCGGGCACACTGGAAGCATGACTTGGAGCTCGCGCTACGCCAGCCGTCGCGTCTATCTGGTGCCTGCTGATCTCACTGAGCTGACCGGCCCCATCACCGGCGTCGTGGAGCTACCCACCCGGTTGGACTGGTCTGAGCAACGCTTTTACGACATGTTGGACAACAGTCACGTGGGACTGATGTACGAACGTGTGATCCGCGAAGCGACGCGGCTGGACGAGTTGCGTATGTATCTGAACTACGAGAAGCTCATCGAGCTGTGGCCCCGTCTTTTTCTGCCCATTGAGGCGAGACGGGCGTGGGAAGCGTCTTTCCAGCAGCTGCGACGAGCGGCGTAGCTGCTGTGGATGCCTTGCACGAACTGGTCGCGCGCATCGGTCTCGCGGCAACAGAGCGGTTCGGGTTCGCGCTCGCCGGTGGCTATGCAGTACAGGCTCATGGATTCCTCGCCCGACAGTCTGAGGACGTCGACCTCTCCACCGCACACAACGCAATTGATGACTCTCCAGAGCAGCAGACCCTGGGTTTGACGTGGAGATGTTCCGGGTCGCGCTGTCCGCTCTGGCGCGCATCCCCGACCAGGCCTTGGGTCTCCATGGCTTGAGCCCTCAGGAAGTCGTGAATCTCCGCCGCTGTTTTCACGACTGGGAGACATCGCTCGATCGATAGCGACGTCCACGTCGTGTCTCAGGTGTTCTACCGGCGACATTCATGCAGTCGGCCATCACGACACCCCCGGCACGCAGGCCGAAACCCTGCATACGCTCGTCCGCGTCCGCAGCACACCGTACGGACCGACCCGCCTGCTGGGTCTCGATGGGCCCGGACATACTGGGGGGAGTCAACGGAGCCGGGGGAGAGAACATGCATGCGCGTTCTGAGGCGGGCGACCGTCTCACCGCTCTGGGCACGCAGCTGCTCGAGGTGCACATCTGGCTGCGCGAGATGCTGGACGACCTCCAGGACGGTATCGACGACTACTTCGACGGCAACGGGCTGCCGCCCCGCGACCTGCGTGCCCACTGCCTGTCCTTCTGCACTGTGCTGACCCGCCACCACACCGGCGAGGACAGGGCCGCGTTCCCGGCGATCGCCGAGAAGTTCCCCGAGCTGCGCAAGGTGCTCTCCGACCTGCGCACCGACCACAACCAGATCGACTGGCTCATGGGGAACCTGCGCAAGCTCCTCGACTCCCTCCCCGAGCAGCCGGACCCGGCCACGGCGGCCAAGGTGCGCGAGGAGGTGGGGGCGTTGTCGGCGGTCATGCAGACGCACTTCATCTATGAGGAGAAGAAACTGATCTCCGTCCTGAACTCCATGGACGTGCCCGAATGGCGCGACAACCGGCCCGACTTCCTGCTGGTCGACGACGACGCCTGACATTCTCCGGGGCCTTCACGGATCCGCCCCAGGTGAGTAATTTCGCAACCGTGATGCCCCGGATAGTTCCCGACGCGGCGCGTGCGCCTTTCGCCGGCTCCGATTGAGCGGTCAACCGGAAACAGAAGCACCAGCCCGTACGCACGACGGCCCGGCGTCAAAGGCGGGGCCGGTGCACGGGAAGATCTGGTGTTCCGCCCGCACATCGCGCTTTTCGAGCTGTCGCCCGACGAGAGCGCGGGAGCGGACGTCCACATCGCCCGCGATGCTCGATCGGCTATGTTGACGATCTGCTACGGTCGTCGCACATTTTCTCCACTTGTTGCATGACTGCCATCCCAGCCCGAGAACGCCGCAACCATACGGCTGATGTCCTGCGGCGCGTCCGGTTCGGCCGTGGCGGAGACGCCCGCCTGCGGACTGGCTGGTTCGGGTCCGGCGGTGGGCTGTTCTCCGCCGCATGACACGAGCGCCGTCGCCGTCAGAAGAAGGAGTGCGCAGCGCACCAGGCGGGCTCGCATGGTTCCTCCATGACCGTCGGTTGCCGCGACCCTAGCCCACCGAGTCCGGGAGCCCTCCCCGCCGGCCGCCTCATGAGTCCTCTTGCGCTCCATTTCGCGCGAGTTCTCGGGACGCAGGCAGAGGTGGAGCCGATTCTTGATCGTCTCGTGCTCCGGCACTTGGTTGAAGTGCAGGAGTGGCCCCTGAGGTAGCAGGACCTGCGTCTCCTCGTCTCCGGGCCGGTCTTCAGGATGCATGGGACAGCCGGTTACCTGACTCCAGAACCGGGCGAGTCCGTACGCATCCGCACAATCGATCGCCACGTTCTGCACTACCGAGATCATGCCGACATTCTGCAGCACCGCGATCGAGCCGGGTGCCCCGCTTTCGTGCAGTCGTGACCGGGTGGCTTCTTCGTGCGGGTCAGCGCGGCGGGCGGTGGTCCTTGTGTACGACGACGGACCCCTTGCCGCGCCTGGTGACGATCAGCCCTTCTTCCCGGAGGAGCTTGAAGGCGAGGCGCACGGTGGGCCGGGAAACGCCGAACTCGTCCTCGAAGCGCACCTCGCTCAGGACGGACTGCGGCGGGTAGACGTCCTTGCGGATCCGCTCGGCGATGACCTGAGCGATCTGCTCGTACTTGTAGAGCGTCTGATCCCACGCGAACTCATCGTGATCGGTCACGCTGATAACGCTAAAGGGCTATTGACCTCACGCCATAGAAGCTTATGTACATGAATTCAGCTTACAGCACATGACAGCACCTAACAGGTTGCGCAGAGTCGGCCGTGACCAGCGGCTTCTGGTCTGATCGAGAGGAGAGCACATGGACCTGTACGGCAGTCACCTCGGTGAGGTGTCGTTCCATCGGGTGTGTGGCGTGAACCAGCAGGAGGAGGACATGGAGTCATGTGTCCTGATCGCCCCGATCCCGGGAGTGGAGGACGCCTACGCGCTGCGTGACTCGAAGAACCCGGATGCCGGGACGCTCCGGTTCACCGGCGACGAGCTTCGCGCCGCTGGGTTGTCCACTCTTTCGGCACTGCCGCTGAACGGCGGTCCCTGCCTGATCGAAGCAGACAGGGACCGCCGCCCCCACAACTCTACGGGAGTTCCTCATGATGCATTGGCATGCCTACCAGTGGGTCGGTACGGGAACTGATCGCGAGAACGAGGCCGAGCGCCGGCCGTCCTCACCGGCCTACGCGTCGTCGATGGTGCCGCCGATGCGGACCGGCGACTGGCTGGCCAAGCCCGCCTCGCGCATCGCGGGAACTTTCCATGAGGTGGAGCAGGCGGTCGGGTGGCTGGCGGGGGAGTACGGCAAGGTCCGGGACGCGCTGCCGTCCGGGGGCGTTCCGGTGGAGGAACGACTCGACTCCGCCCGCGACCTGCTGTCCCGGGGCGTGGACGTGCAGTGGGGCGAATGGCTGCACGGCGGCCGGTTCGTGACGCTCGGAGTGATCTGCTGCCCCAACCGCCACACCTCCCACCCC
>NZ_SMLD01000072.1:0-42807 GCF_004352805.1 Nonomuraea mesophila | reverse complement strand
GGGTGGTGGTTTCGCCGTTCGGTCTGGGGTGGGTGGTCGGCGGCTTCCGGTTTTCGTGCGTGGTGGTCTCGGGGTAGCCGTCCGTGGTGGGTTCGGCCCGCCGCCGGGAACACCCCTGGCCGGTACGGTGGCCGCCCCAGGCGGCGGGGGTCAGCCCAGCGCCTGCTTGAGGAAGTCCAGCTGCAGCAGCAGCAGGTTCTCCGCCACCACCTCCTGGGGCGTCATGTGGGTCACGCCGGACAGCGGCAGCACGCTGTGCCGGCGACCCGCCGCGAGGAGTGCCGAGGACAGGCGGAGGGTGTGCGCGGCCACGACGTTGTCGTCGGCCAGGCCGTGGACCAGCAGCAGCGGGCGTTCCAGCTTGCCCGCGTCCGCGAACAACGAGGACTTCTCGTACACCTCGGGCTGCTGGTCGGGGTGGCCCAGGTAGCGCTCGGTGTAGCACGTGTCGTACAGCCGCCAGTCGGTCACCGGCGCCCCCGCGACCGCCGCGTGGAACACGTCGGGGCGGCGCAGCACCGCGAGCGCGGCCAGGTAGCCGCCGAACGACCAGCCGCGGATGGCGACCTTTGTCAGGTCGAGGTCGTCGGGGTACTGCTCGGCCACCCCTTGCAGGGCGTCGACCTGGTCCTCCAGCGCCGGGGTCGCCAGGTCGTTGAGCACGGCCCGCTCGAAGGCCGTGCCGCGGCCGGGGGTGCCGCGCCCGTCGGCCACGACCACCGCGAACCCCTGCTCGGCGAACCACTGGCTCTCGAGGAAGATGCCGCGCTGGTTGAGCACCCGCTGGGCGTGCGGGCCGCCGTACGGGTTCATCAGGACCGGAAGCCGGCGGGAGCCCTGCTCGTGCCACGACGGCAGCACCACGGCGGTGGCCAGGTCGCGGCGGCCGGAACGGCCGAGCGAGACCCGCATGTCGAGGCCGGGACGCTCGGCGTACGACGGGATGGGCACCGCCGTGCCGTCGCGCTTCACCACCGTGGTCGAGACGCCTTCGGCGTCGAGGCTCTGCTCGGTCAGTACGCCCACCCCGCCCGACATGCGCCCCGAGAACACCCCGGAACGGGTCGAGACGGGCAGCAGTGAGTGGCCGTCCCACGTCCACAGCTGGATTTCGGTCGGGTCGCCGCTCGCGCTGAACAGCACGCTGTCGTGGTCGACGTCGAGCACGGCCCGCACCTGCAACGTCGGCGGGGTGACCGGGTGGTCGTCGATGTAGAGCCGGTGCCCGCCGTCGGCGGAGGCCACCCAGACCAGCGACCCGTCGTCGAGGTGCGCGGGCACACCCGTCACGATGTCGACCCAGGCGGGATCCGTGTCCTCGCGCACCAGCGTGCTGGCGCCGGTCGCCGGGTCGACGGTGAACAGCCGCATCGTCTTCTGGTCGCGGGTCATCGTCACGATCGACAGCGCGTGGGAGTCCCAGGCGGCGGTGGTGAGGTATTCCTCGGTGTACGGAACCGCGACGCGCGACCCGTCGAGCCCCAGCACGAACAGCTCGGTGACGGCGTTGGCCGTGCCGGCCGCCGGGTAGCGCTGGACCGTGGCCGGACGGTCGGGGTTGGCCGGATCGGCGATGTGCCAGACGTTGACCGGCGCCTCGTCGGCCCGCTCGACCAGCAGCGCGTCGCTCGACGGCGCCCACCAGTAGCCGCGCATCCTGTCCATCTCCTCGGCGGCGATGAACTCGGCCAGCGCGTACGTCACCGTCCCCGACTCCGGCGTGGCGAGCGCGCGGTCGGCGCCGGAGAGCACGTCCTGGACGCGCAGGGCACCGCCGGTGACGTAGGCGACGTGCCGTCCGTCGGGGGAGAGCCGGGGGTCGATGACCGCGCCGGGCGTGTCGAGCCGGTGCGCCTGGCCGCCGGCCAGGTCCACCACGTAGAGCCCGCCGGACAGGGCGAAGCAGGCCCGGGTCACCCCGGCGTCGGTGGCGTAGGAGACCACGCCGCCCGCCGACTCCCTGCTGCGCTCGCGTCTGGCCCGCTCCTCGGGCGGCAGGTCCTCCTCGTCGGCGTGAAGCGTGCGCGGATCGACGATCAGGCGTTCGACGTGGGTCTCGGTGTCGAGCTCCCACAGGCAGGTCACCGGGTCGTCGCCGGACTTCGTGCGCAGGAAGACCACCCGGCCGCCGTCAGGGGAGATCCTGAAGCCTCTGGGCACTCCGAGGGTGAACCGGCGGGTCCTGGCCGACAGTCGCGGGAAGCTCTCACTCATGGGGCCAATCCTGCCAGGGACGCACCATTGTTACGCTCAGGGCTATGACGGATCGACGGCTCCTGCTCGTGCACGCCCATCCGGACGACGAGTCGATCGGCACCGGGGCGACCATGGCGAAATACGTCGCCGAGGGGGCCCACGTCACGCTGGTGACCTGCACGCTCGGCGAGGAGGGCGAGATCATCCCTGGTGACCTCGCCCATCTGGCGGCCGACAGGGACGACGCGCTGGGGCCGTACCGGATCGGCGAGCTCGACGCGGCGTGCAAGGCGCTGGGCGTCGAGGACCACCGTTTCCTCGGCGAGCCGGGGCGCTGGCGCGACTCGGGCATGATGGGCGTGGCCTCCAACGACCATCCGAAGGCGTTCTGGCAGGCGGACCTCGACGAGGCGGCGGGCGAGCTGGTCAAGGTCATCCGCGAGGTGAACCCCCAGGTGCTGGTGACGTACGACGAGAACGGCTTCTACGGCCACCCCGACCACATCCAGGCGCACCGCGTCGCGCGCAGGGCGTTCGAACTGGCCGCGGACCCCGGCTTCGGCACGGGCGAGCCGTGGCGGATCGCGAAGTTCTACCACACCGCCGTCGCCAGGTCCGTGCTGCGCCGCAGCTCGGAGGCGCTGCGCGAGGCCGGGGTCGGTTTCCTCGTTGAGGACGTCGAGGACATGGCCTTCGGCTGCCCGGACCAGGACGTCACCACCGAGATCGACGCGCGTCCCTGGATCGGCAACAAGTTCGAGGCCATGCGGGCCCATGCCACGCAGATCACCGTGTCGGAGCCGTGGTTCGCGCTGTCCAACAACATCGGCCAGGAGATCGCGGGGGTCGAGCACTACACCCTGGCGATCGGGTCGCCGGGCCTGCCGGTGCCGGGGCCGCCCGTGGAGGCCGGAGGGCTCGGCGAGCCCCACAACCGCGAGAACGATCTCTTCGCCGGCATCCACTAATCTCAGTCGCTATGGAACATCGCAGCCAGGCCGAGTCGGCGCTGGGCGGGGCGGCGTACGGCATGCTGTTCGTGCTCGGGGTCGTGATGGCGGTCGTAGGCGGCTTCACCCACCCGTCGTGGCAGGTGGACGGGGTGCCGATGGCGGCGCTGGTCTGGGTGCTGGCGTTGCTCGGGGTGAGCCTGGGGGCGGGCCGGCTGATGCGCGCGAGGCTCGGGGCGGTGGCGACGGCGGCCGGCTGGCTGCTGGTGACGATGCCGTTCACGCTGGAGCTGGGCGCGGGCGACCTGGTGATCGCGCGGGGCGCTCCGGGCTACATCTATCTGTACGGTGGCCTGCTGGCCCTCGTGGCGGCCTACCTGCTGTCGCCCTCGTCAGGGGGTTCGTGGTTGCTGCGGGGGTATTCTCCGAATAATCCTATGTAGCGGCATAAAGTATCTTTCGTGCATTTCATCGAGCGGCACGTGGACCCCGCAACCCATCGCAAGGTCGTCGGCCGCTTCGCCACCGGAGTCGCGATCGTCACGACCCACCGCGACGGCGTCGATCACGCGATGACCATCAACTCCTTCACCTCCGTCTCCCTCGACCCGCTGCTCGTGCTCTTCTGCGCCGAGAAGGTGGCCCGGTTCCATGACGCGGTGCTGGAGACCGGGGTGTGGGGGGTGTCGGTGTTACCCGCCTCGATGGAGGACGCCTCGCGCTTCTTCGCCCACCGCGGGCGGCCGCTGAACGGGCAGCTCGCCCGGTGGCCGCACCACCGGGGCGGGACGGGGGTGGCGTTGTTCGACGGGGCTATCGCGACCGTGGAGTGCGTCACCACGGCGGTGCACGACGCCGGCGACCACTCGATCGTGGTGGGCGGGGTGGAGGCGCTGAGCACGCCCTGGGATGAGGCGCCGCTGCTCTACCACGAGGGCCGTTACCGGAGCCTCTGACGTGCCGTGAGCGCGGCGCATGAGTCGGGCCAGGCACGCGGCCTGGCCCGATCACTGGGTCGGATCCCGCGTCACTGGGCGGGAACACTCTCCGAAGGCGGCGGTGGCGCGCCCGTGTCCGTGGGGGCGCCGGTGTCCGTCGGAGGCGTCTGCGTGGGTGCGTCCGTGGGCGGCGGCGTGTCCGTCGGTGCCTCGGTGGGCGGTACGTCGGTCGGCGGCAGCGAGGCCGGTGGGCAGGTGGGGATCTCCTCCGTGGGGCCCGCCGAAGGCGGCACACCGTCCGTCGGCGGCGCGGTGTCCGTCGGCGGCGCGGTCGGCGCCGCCGTGTCCGTCGGCGCCGCCGTGTCCGTCGGGGTCACCGTCTCCGTCGGGCCGTCCGTGGGCTCCTCGGAAGGCGTCTCAGTGGGAGTCTCGGTGGCGGTCTCGGTGGCGGTTTCCGTGGGAGGCGGCGGGGGAGCGGTCTCGTCCGGCGGAGGTGTGTCCGTCGGTGCGTCGGTCGGCGGAGGTGTGTCCGTCGGTGCGTCGGTGGGTGGCGGCGTGTCCGTCGGTACGTCGGTCGGCGGCGGCGTCTCCGTCGGCGGGTCAGCCGGCCGGCAGGTGACCGTGACCGTCGGGCCTGGCTCGGTGACGGTCACCGTGATCCGTTCCGTCACGGTCGGCAAGGGGATGGGCGTGACCTCGACCCGAGGCTTGCCACGCTTCTTGTACGTGCCCCGTCCGAGCTTCTTCGTGGCCTCGGCCGCGCCGTCGACGACCGGGACGTCCGCGGTCGTGGTCCTGCACGACCCCCGTCTGCACACCCGCTGCTTGACGGTGAAGAGTGCGGGCCCTTCATGGGTGATGGAGACGTCCAGATAGGAGACGCCTCTCTTCTTGACCACCTTGGTCTTGGCGGTGTACTCCCCGGTCGTGGGACTTTCCGAAGGGACTGGAGTCTCGCTCGGGCCGTCGGTTAACGCGACCCTCGCGCCTAGTGGGCTGCCAGTGGATAGGGGTTCGGTCGCTGACGTCTGGGAGATCGCGGCTCCGCCGGCTCCTGCCAGTGCGACGGTGCCGAGCAGCGCGCCCAGGATGGAGAGTTTCATAATCCTGCTCTTGTGGGAGATTTCAGGACCCTGGCCATTATTCCGACTTGTCAAGATCGGTCAAGACTGAGACGCATGGACAAGCGCTTCCGGTTCCGGTGTGTGGCGAACTGCCTGAATCTCGCCACACCACTCGGCCTGCTCGTCAGCGTTCTCGGCGGCGCCACCAGGCAACCCGGCCCCAACGGCCTCATCCTCGCCTTCGGCTACCGCCACCGCTTCCCCGCCGCGAGCGCGTTCACCATCGGCAATGTGGTCCTGACCAGCAGGGACTCGCTGCACCACCGGCTCGTCATGCACGAGGACCGGCATGCCACGCAGTGGGCGTGGTGCGCGGGGCTGCCCATGCTGCCGCTCTATCTGCTCGCCGTGCTCTTCTCCGCGATCGTCTGCGGGGACCGCGCTTCGTACAACGTTTTCGAGCGCTTCGCCGGGCTGGAGGACGGCGGTTATCCGCGCGCTCCCCTCCGGTGGAGAAAGCGCGGAAGCGGTGGTTGACAGAGGTTGTCAACGTTCGCTGCGTCAAGTGACTTCACATGTACGAAGCGTACGCCTCAAGGGTTGAGCCGGAGCGTGTGCACGGCCGCCTTCTTGACCGCCTCCGGCGTGGAGAGCATCGGCATCAGCTCCCCACGCGCCCACGCCTCCGCCTGGTCCGCGTAGTTGTCGTGGAAGGCGTGCCCCGAGGCGCCCGTCAGGTTGATCCAGCGCGACTTGTCCAGGTCGGACAGGTCGACGACCATGCGCATCGACGGTACGGCGGTGACCTCGTACCCTCGCTGCACGTTCCACCCCGTGGCGTTCACCGCGTCCTTGCCGCCGGGCACCGGCAGCGGCCCGCGGTTGAACAGCGCCTCCACCGGCGCGATGCCCGAGGTCCCGAGCGAGTCGTGCACCAGGTCCAGCCGGTGCAGGTCGCCCCAGCGCCACGCCGTGACGTCGTCACCGAGGCGGTCGGCCAGTTCCTGGTGCGCCGAGGCCATCGCCTGGCGCAGGATGTCGTCGCGGGTCTCCTTGCGGTTCCTGGTGGTGACGTCGTCCCAGAAGGGGTCGTCGGGGGTGGCGAGCAGCCGCCTGACGACCTCGTACCAGCGGTCGCCGCCGGCCGGCCTGGCCTGCTCGGGCAGGTCGTCGTTGAAGGTCAGCACGAGCACCTGACGCCACACGGCGTTGAAGTACGCGGCCGCCGCGGAGTCGAGGTCCTCCCGCCTGTCCCACGTCTTCAGCAGTTGCCTGGCCTGGCCGCTGGGCCCGGCCAGATCCACCCGCATCAGCGCCGGGATGAGCGTCTCGGCGAAGCCGTTGTAGGTGTCCTGCTGGATGCGCGCCATGGCCGCCGCGTCGATCGGGCCCTTCGCGAGCGCCTCCTCGATGAGGTCGCGGATGCGCTGGGAGCGGTAGCCGTACGCCCAGTCCTTGGTGAGCAGGGGGCGGTAGCGTGCGGGGTCGATGACGGCGTTGTTGGCGGTGACGATGAACCCGTCGGCCGGGTCCTCCACGGACGGCAGGCGGTCGAACGGGATCGGCTCCGGCTTCCAGTCGTACTCACCCGTCCATCCGGGCACCGGCCAGGTGCCGTCGCCGTTCTCGCGTACGGGGATGCGTCCGGGCGCCTGGTAGCCGATCTTGCCTGACGTATCGGCATAAATCAGGTTCTGGGCGGGAACCTCGAACAGGGCCGCCGCCGCCTTGAACTGCTCCCAGTCGCTCGCCCTGTTGAGCTCGAAAACGGCGTCGGCCGTGCGCCCCGGCGTCAGCGCCGTCCACTGCAGGGCCACCGCGTTGGCCTCGCCGCTGGGCCTGGCGGTCTCGATGACCTCGTTGATCAGCGGCCCGTGCCGCGTGCTCCTGACCGTGATCGTGACCGGGTCGCCGCCGGCCACCTTGATCTGTTCCTTCCTCGTCTCCAGCTTCAGCCGCTCTCCCCGGTAGAGGTACGTGTCGCCCTCCACCTGCTCCAGGAAGAGGTCGGCCACGTCGGGCCCGAGGTTGGTGAAGCCCCACGAGATCTTGTCCGTGTGTCCGATGATCACGCCGGGCACGCCGGAGAAGGTGAACCCCGTCACGTCGTACGGGCACTGCGCCGAGAGCTTCTTGCAGTGCAGCCCCGCCTGATACCAGACCGACGGCATCTGCGGGGCCAGGTGCGGGTCGTTGGCCAGCAGCGGCTTGCCGCCGGTCGTGTTCGTGCCGGAGACCACCCACGAGTTCGACCCGACGCCCTCGCGGTCCTCGGTGCTCATCGTGCTGGGCACGGCGTCGAGGGCCGCGGCCGCCTGGGTGAGCAGCCGGCCGGCCCGCCGCCGCGGCTCCGCCTCCTGGTCGAACCGTCCCTGGGCGAGGGCGCCCTGCGTGACGATCGGGGAGTGGCGGTCGTACGGGTAGCCGGGAAAGAGCTGGTCGACCCGTTCCCTGGGCAGCTTGGTGAGCGCGAGCGCGCGGTCGATCTCGCTCTCCACGTTGGAGCGCAGGTCCCACGCCATCGCCTTGAGCCAGGCGACGGAGTCGGCCGCGGTCCACTTCTCCGGCTGGTACGAACCGTTCTGGAGCTTCAGCACGGAGTATTCGAGGCTGCGGTCGGAGGCGTTGGGGTTGGCGGCGAGCCAGGTGTTGACACCCTTGGCGTACGCGTCGAGGTTGTCGCGTGTGTCCTTGGCCAGCCCGGCGAGCTCCTGTTCTGCGACCCTGCGCCAGCCCATGGTCCTGAGCGCCTTGTCCGTCTTGAGCGTGGCGGCGCCGAAGAGCTCCGACAGGCGCCCGGCGGTCATGTGGCGCCGGAAGTCCATCTCGAAAAACCGGTCCTGGGCGTGCACGAAGCCCTGGGCCATGAACAGGTCCGCGGCAGTGTCAGCGTAGATGTGGGGAATCCCTAACTTATCGCGATAAATCTCTACACTTGCGGATAAACCGGGCAACCTCAGCGCGCCGTCCACCTGAGGGAACGACGTCCGCACGGTGATGATGATCACCCCGGCCAGCACCAGCGCCAGCGCGAGCAGAACGGTCAACACCCGAGCGAACCACCGCACAGGCCACGGCATCCACGCATAGGGCCTCACCGACTACCTCCATCATGCCGAAACTGGCATCAAGTCTGACAGCCCAAGATCACTCCTTGGAACGTCGCAACGGGGCGCGCGGAGGGGATCAGGCCCAGGTCTGGCCCTCCGGGGTGTCGGCCACGCGGACCCCCATCTCGGCGAGTTCGTCCCTGAGCCGGTCGGAGGCCTCCCAGTCCTTCGCCTCGCGGGCACGGGCGCGTGCCTCCAGCAATTCCCCGGCCCCGGGCGGCAGCACCCGCGTCTTGCCGATCTCGGTCGGCAGGTCCAGCGCCAGCACCTGGTCCAGGTGCAGGAACGCCTCCAGCTTCGCTCCCGGCGCCACCGACTCGTCGCGCTCCAGCTCCCGCAGGAGGCGCAGTGCGGCCGGCGTGTCGAGGTCGTCCTCGATCGCCGCCTCGACCCGCGCCACGTGATCGAGGGGCATGGGCGCACTGACCGACTCCGACCACTCGGCCACCCGCGAACGCCACCTGCGCAGCGTGCGGTCGGCGGCCCGCAACGTCTCCCAGGTCAGGTTGACCTGCTGGCGGTAGCGGTGCTCCATGAAGGCCAGCCGCAGGGCGAGGGGGTCGAGACCGGTGTCGACCACGTCGGAGAGCAGCACCACGTTGCCGGTGGACTTGGCCATCTTGCGCCCGTCGAACAGCAGGTGCTCACCGTGCACCCAGTGGTGTACGACCTCGTGCCCGGCGGCCGCGTCGGACTGCGCCCGCTCGTCCTCGTGGTGCGGGAACCGCAGGTCGATTCCACCCGTGTGGATCTCGAAGCGCGACCCGAGATAGCGCAGCGACATGGCCGAGCACTCCACGTGCCAGCCGGGGAAACCGCGCCCCCAGGGGGAGTGCCGGCTCAGCTCGCCCATGGCGGGCTTCCACAGGGCCCAGTCGGCGTGGAAACGTTTGTGGGGGTCGACGGCGTCGATGCGGTGGGCGGGCTTGAGCGCGTCCAGCCGGTTTCCTGAAATTTCACCGTACGTAGGAAATGTTCGTACGTCGAAGAAGACCGACCCGTCCGGCACCGCGTACGCGTGCCCCTTCTCGATCAGCTTGGCGATCAGCTCGATCATCAGGTCGATGTGCTCGCTCGCGCGCGGCGTGTGCTCGGGAGGCCGCAGGCCGAGCGCGCCGGCGTCACGATTGAAGGCGTCCTCGTAGAAGCGGGCCAGCTCGCCCGCGGAACGGCCCTCGGCCCGCGCCCGCGCGAGGACCTTGTCCTCGCCCTCGTCCGCGTCGTCGGCGAGATGACCGACGTCGGTGACGTTGCGGCAGACCAGCACGCGCACCCGACGCAGTTCCAGAACCCGTCTGATCAGGTCGGACATCAGGTAGGTGCGCAGGTTGCCCACGTGCGCGTGACGGTAGACCGTCGGCCCGCACGTGTACATCCGCACCGCCCGCCCGGCGTCGAGGTCCTCGACCTGCCGGGTGCGCGTGTCGTAGATCCGCAACATCTCCCGAGCTTAGCCCGAGCGTCATCCGCCCAGGAAACCGAGGATGTCCCGGTCGCCGCGCTCGCGCAGCCGGTCCAGGATCTCGTCGCGCGTGGCGAGGTCGGACGCCCCGATCCTGGCCCCGATCAGCCGCAATCCCTCGATCTCCGAGTTCACCGGCGCGGTGATCCCGATGAGGTAGAGGGCCCGGTTGAGCGGCGCCATCCCGGGCGGAGCGGCCGGCATGTGCCGCGTCAGCAGTTCGCCGCCGTCCGAGACGGTCAGGAACACGTGGTCGCCCTCGCTCGCCTTGAAGTCGGCCAGCACGTTGCGGATCGACCCCATGGTGGGCTGGTTGTGCCAGCTGATCACCACGTCACCGGTCGGCGTGGAGGCGGTCAGCGACCCGCCGGGCGCCATCCCCAGATAGGCCGCGAACCCGGTCGGCAGCGGCGATCCCGAGCCGCGCAGGTGCTCGGCGTTGATGTCCACCCGGTGCCACCAGCGCCCGTCGCGCGAGCGGAAGCTGCGCCGCGTCTCCGACACGCCCTTGCGCGGCTGGTACGGCTCCACCTCCCCGCTCGGCGAGGTGCCCGCCACCCGGATCCACCCCCGCTGCGTGCGCTCGAACCCCGGCCCGCCGGAGTAGGCCCGCACCGAGCTCTCGCTCACGTCGTAGCGGGAGGTCAGGTTCGTCACGATCGTGCTCACCGACGCCTCGCCGCCGGCCCGCTCGATCTCCCTGGCGATCATCTCCCTGATCCCCAGGTATTCGTCGCCGCCCCAGCGGGTCAGGCCGTACTTGTTGCGGTCAACCCGGCGGAACCGGTCGTCGGCGGTGAGCTGGTTGCGGATGCCGACCAGGCTGTAGTCCTCGCCGATGCGCTCCTGGATGTCCTCGGGCGACAGCGGCGTGCCGGCCACCGCCAGCACCGCCTCGGCCTTCTCGTTGATGCTGCGCGGCCACGGCACCACGTGCGTGCCCAGCACCCGCAGCTGCGGCACGCCGAGGATCCACCGTTCGGCGACGTCCTCCCGCACGCCGAGCTGGGCGACCATGGTGACGGCCTCGGCGAGCGGGTGCGGCCCGTCGGCGAACAGCTGGCGGGTCTTCTCCCTCAGGTCGTCGGCCCCGCCCGCCACGAGCCAGCCGTCGGACTGCTCGTAGCCGGTGAGGAGCGTGCGTACGAACCGCCACGCCGGGATGCCCAGGCTGCGCAGCTCCGCGGCGTGCCACGGGACCGCGGCCTGCAGGTCGTCGGCGGGCACGGCCGAGCCCAGCCGGCCGCGCAGCCACGACACGTGCGCGGCCAGCGCGGCGGCCTCCGGCTTGCCGAGCCAGGCCTCCACGTGCTCGCGCAGGTCGCGCTCGATCTGCCTGATCCGCTCCCGCGTCACCGAGAAGCGCTGCGCCAGCTCGTCGAGCGTGGCCCGTTGCGTGGCGTAGAGGCGGTCGCGGGCGATGGCTCGCTGCCGGTCGTCCAGCGACCCGAACAGGTCGTCGATGAGCTCGGGCAGCGGCTTGTCCGTCCTGGACGGCGCCGGCACGGCCTCGGGAAGCGGCTCGAGCAGCCGCTCGAACACGCCGGTGAACAACTTCTGCACGACGTCCCTGCCGAGCGTCTCCGGCGTGCGCTCCGCCTCGGCGGGGTCGGAGAACCGTAGCAGCGGAAGGATGTCGCCGAGCATCAGATGACCCCAGCAGGCCATGGCGAGACCGGCCAGGTGGCCCGCCACGGTCGGCGTGCCGGCGATGGCGCAGGCACGGTCGAGAGGGATCGCCTGCCACCAGGCCTCGGGCAGCTGTGGCTCCTCCACGATCGGCGCGATCTGACCAGGGGAGGTCCAGCGCAGTGGTGGCGCGAGGTCGCTCAGGCTGAGGTTCATTGAGGTCCAACCGGCAATGGGACGTTATATCCGCAGTTCAGACTATGTGATCAGAGGGACAAAAAGGGGCTCCCTCGTCCGGAATGGGAGATATAGAGCATCGATCGGGCACGGGTGCAGGCGACGAACAGTATGCTCCGTTCACGCTGCAGCGCACGAGCCCTGGCGTGTGGTTCCTCCGGCGGCGGCTCGGGCACCACACCCTCCGCCACGCCGATGAGCGCCACCCGCTCGAACTCGAGCCCCTTCATGTGCGGGAAGGCCGACGCGCGCACGTCCAGGCCCGACAACGCCCGCCGGGCCGCCCGGACATGCCGGGCGTCGCGGGCGCCGACCCCGATCTCGGCCGCGGGCACGCCGTCCGACAGCCACGACTCGACCACGGTCCGCAGCCCTTCCAGCTCCGCCTCCCGCGTCGCGTACGCCCTGACCACCGGACGGGCGCCGTTGCGCGTCGCGCGCAGGCCGTACATGTCGGTGGCGCCCTTGACCAGCCCGGTCGCGAGACCGCCGCCGCGCAACCTGACCACGAACGACAGCAGCTCCTGCGGCAGCCGGTAGGAGAGCTTGAGCGTGTGCTGGACGGCCGCGATGCCGACCGCGCCCAGCGCCACCCGCGTGTCCGTGACCTGCTGGTGGGGGTCGCCGACCACGAACAGGTCGTCGCGCGCGTGCGGCGCCGCCGCCCGCAGCAGCCGCCACTGCGCCGGGCTGACGTCCTGCGCCTCGTCCACCACGATGTGACGGTACGGCTTGCTCCCGGGATCGACGTCGTCGAGCAGGTCGCCCGTCGCGCGGGACAACAACCTGAGCGCCTCGTCGGTCAGTTCGGCCAGCGACCGCGCCCCCTGCCCCACCAGCGCCGGTCGCCGGCCCTCCGCATCGGTCACGATCCGCATGGCCAGCCGATCGGCGTTGTCCACCTCGACCCGCTTGCGCACCACCTCATCATCGATCAGAAGGTCGAGTTTCGCAGACAGTTCCTCCGCAAGCCCCTGGGAAAACGTCACGAGCAGCACCGGTCCCGCTCCGTGCGCGGCCAGATGAGCCGCCCTGTGCAGGGCGACGACGGTCTTGCCCGTGCCCGCTCCGCCCACCACCAGCACCGGCTGGTCGTAGCGCGCCGCCCTGGCCAGCCGGTGCTGCGGCGGATGCAGGAACGTGCACCAGTCAGGCGCCCGCAACACCCGGTCGAGCTCCACCTTGTCGGCCACGAACACCGCCCGGTCCGGGCTGCGCAGCAGCGCCGCGTGCAGATCGTCGGGGTCGACCGGGCCCTGGTCCTCGCTCCACGCGCGCCAGACGTCCAGCTCCCGCCACGCCTGCGCCAGCGTGCCGCCGCGGGCGAGCACCGCGAGCGGGGCGTGCTGGGTCGGCGGCAGCAGAGGCTCCAGCGCCGCCACGTCCGCCTCGGTCGAGACCAGCCTGAACAGCGGCAGCGCGTGCACGTCCAGACCCAGCGCGAGCAGGTCGCCGTCGCAGATGGGGGCGAACAGCCCGGGCGAGGACCGTACGGACCGGCGTAACGCGGGCTCGACCCGTTCGAGCGCCTCGGCGTCCCACTCCTCGATCACGCCGAGCACCGGGTTGACGCCGAACCTGTGACGCTGCGCGTACGACCAGGCCTCCGGGTCGGGCAGCACCGTACGCAGCCAGTACACGTCCCGCTGCCGCACCACCACCCCGCGATGCCCCTCGGCAAGGCGCAGCGTCGCGACCTTCGCGTCCCTGGCGCCCCGCACCCGCTGCGGATGCGGAGCGCCGGCCACGTTGAGCAGGAACCGGCGCAGCGCGACCACGGCATCCCTGCGCACCGGCGGGGCCAGTGCGCTGAGCTCCCTGGGAAACTCAGGGCCGATCGCGAGCCGCGGCACCGGCTCAGTCCAGCAGGGCGAGCAGGTCGCGGTCCCCGCGCTCGCGGAGCCTGGCGAGCAGGTCGGGCAGGCTGACCGGGCCCGTCATCCCGATCCTGGTGGCGATCACCCTGGCCGCCTGGTCCCTGGTGCCTCCAGGGGCGGTGTACCCGACCAGGCGCAGCGCCTTCGTGATCTTCTCCGCGCCCTGGGCGGCGACCGGCAGGTGCCTGGCCCTGAGCACGCCCTCGTCCGACAACGTCAGGAACAGATGGCCGCCCTCGCGCGCCCCCACGTCGACCAGGAGACGCTCGATCGACTCGAGCACCGGCCTGCCGTGCCAGGTCATCGTCAGCTCGCCCGCGGCGCTCCTGACCGTCCTGCTCTCGCCCGGCGACAGGTTCAGGTACGACGCGAACCCCGTCGGCAGCGTGCACTCGCCGCCCGCGAGCTGCTCGGCCGTCACGTCGATGCGCAGCCACCAGCGCCCGTCCGGCTGCCTGAAGCAGCGCCGGGTCTGGGAGACGTCCTTCAACGGTTCGTACGGCTGGCCGGACTCGTCGACCGCGCCATCGCCGTTCGACTCGCCCGCGGACGGGACCGGCGCGAACGCCTGGAACTGCGGCGGACCCGCGGGAGGGCCCGTCGTAGAGGACGCCCCCTCGACCGGGCCGAACGCCGACTGCGACGGCTGCGACGGCTGCGACGGCTGGGCCTGCGCCTGCACGGGCTGGGGCTGGGGCTGGGGTGCCAGGGTCGCCAGGACGAACTGCCAGGCGGGCACCTCGAGCGCGCGGATCTCCACCTGGTGCCAGTCGGCCGCGCCGATGAGCTGCTCCTTGGGAGCGGCCGGGCCCAGCGTACGCACCAGGTCGTCCAGATGGGCCCGGTACGGCGCCGCCTCGTCGCTGGCCAGCCACTGGCCGAGACGGGCACGCAGCTCGTCCTCGGTCGCGTCGATCTCCGCCGGGGGAACGGCGAAGAGCTTGGCCAGCTGGTCCACCGCCGACGGCTCGTCGGTGAAGATGCGGTTCTGCGCGACCGCCCAGCTCTTGTCGTCCAGCCCGGCGAACGCGGCCTCGATGAGCTCCGGCAAGGCCGGCCCATGCCCGCCAACCGCCGCCCCGCTCCCCGGAACCCCGGCCTCCGCCACCGCATGGGCCTCGGGTGCGGGTTCGGGCGCTGCGTGGGCCTGAGGCTCGGGTTCGGGCGCTGCCTGGGCCTGGGGCTCGGGTTGGGGCGCTGCGTGGGCCTGAGGTTCGAGCTCGGGCGCTGCCTGAGGCTGAGGTTCGGGCTCCGGCACCGCGTCGGCCCGGGGCTCGGGTTCCGGTCCGGCCGCAGGCTCGGCGGAGGCCTCCAGCACGTCCTGACCCGGCGCGAGAACATCGGGCGCGCCCTCCGCTCGTGCGGCGAACGGCTGCCATGCCTGCCCAGCCTGCTCACCCTGGACCTGCTCGGGTTGTGCCTGCTCGAACTGTGGTTGCTCGGGCTGCTCGAACAGGGGGCTCTCGGGCCGGGGCTCGACCTGCTGCTCCGCGCCCTCACCCATACCGTGCACGGCGACGGGCTCAGCCGCCGGTTCCGCGACCGGCTCCGGGCTGACGGCCTCAGCGGGCTGCTGGGCCGGCTCGGGGTTGAGGGCCTCAGCGGGCTGGGCGGCCGGTTCCGCGCTGATGGCCCCAGCGGGTTGCGGGGCCGGTTCCGGGTTGACGGCCTCAGCGGGTTGCGGGGCCGGTTCCGGGTTGACGGCCTCAGCGGGTTGCGGGGCCGGTTCCGGGTTGACGGCCTCAGCGCCGGGTCCCGAGACCTGCTCGGCACTCACTGCCTCAGCGTCAGGCCGGGCGTCGGCGGCCGGGGGCTCGGGCCCGGCGGCGACCTCGCTCCCGGCGGCCCCACGATCGCCGACATGCGCGGCTTCACTCGCTTCGGCGGCGAACTGCGCCACCGCGTCTGCGGCACGTTCCCCGGGCGCGTGAGGCATCGCCTGCTCAGCGGCCGACCCGCGACGCTCGCCCTCCTCAACGGCCTGCTGCTGCGCCCCGGGCTGCCCGCCCGTGACGGAGTGCTGCGCGTCCGGCTGCTCGGCCTCGGCGGGGTGCTCCTCGGCCGGCGGGGCGGGCGGCGGGTCGGCGGTGACCGGCTCCGACCCGTGCGCCGTCTCGGGGACGGCCGGGGCGGAGGCCAGGACCGGACCGACCGTGGCCGCGGCCTCAGCGGCCGACGCCGCCTCCGATGCCGGCGCGGAAGCCGGGTGGTCCTGGCGCGAGCGCGCGAGGCGTACCAGCGGGGCCGAGAACAGCGTGTTCAGCACCGGACGCGCCTGGATGAAGGGCTGGTCGACCAGCTCCCGGCTGGTCAGCGCCAGCAGCCCCGCCCACGAGCCGGCCCGGTCGAGCGCGATGACGACGGCGGGCTCGTCGGCCTCGTCGGGATCGAGGACGTGCAGCGCCGGCAGGACGTCGCCCACCGCCGCCGCCGGCCAGTGCTCCAGGGCGATCTCCGTCAGCAGCTCGCCCAGCGACTCCGGGCCGATGGCCGCGAGCACGCGGGGCATGGGCAGGGTGCGCCACCACGCGTCCGGCAGGTCCGGTTGCCCGGTGAGTAGCGTGATCGTCGACGCGTCGCTCCACCTCAACGGTGGTACGAGGTCGCTCAGGCAGAAATTCATCCCGTTCCGTTCACCAGCCCCTCACGCCGCCGCAGCGGTGCAGCCATAGTCTCGCCGCCCACGGAACAGACCATAGTCCGGCAAAACAGCCCTACGCATCATGCACTACGCATCAGCGCCGAACAGCGGCAAAGCGCAGGCGCACGTAGTCGGCCATCCAGCCACTCTCCCTGCGCAGCGCGGGCGCGGCCAGTTCGTTGACACGCCGCAGCAGGGGCCCCACGATGTCCGGCGGGAGCCCCTTGAGCACCGAGGCGGCGAACGTGCTCACCCAGTCGGCGGCTCCGCCCGGGCACTCGTCGAGGGGTGTCGGCCGATCGAAGTATTCGAGCAACCTGACGACGAAACCCTCCTGTTCGAGCCGCCGGGCGTACTCGGCAGGCGTGGGAAAGTACCACGGCAGGTCGGGTTCGCGCAGGCCGTACTCGCGCCAGGCGGTCAGCATCGCGGCGGTCAGCTCGGCGCAGTTGCCCGCGCCGCCCATCTCCGCGACGAAACGCCCGCCGGGCGTGAGCGCCTCGCGGACGTTCGCGATGACGGTGCCCGGGTCGCGGCTCATCCAGTGCAGCGCCGCGTTCGAGAAGACCGCGTCGTACGGTTCGACGACGGTGAAGTCGTGCCCGTCGCCGACGATGAAGTTGATGCCCGGATACTGAGCCAGCGCCTTCTCGATCATCTTGGCCGAGCCGTCGATGCCGAGCACGTCGGCACCTCGGAAGGCGATCTGGGCGGTGAGCACTCCGGTGCCGCACCCGAGGTCGAGCACCCGCTCGCCGGGTCGCGGGTCGAGCAGGTCGACCAGTGGCGCGCCCTGGGTCGAGACGTAGCCGAAGCTGCTGTCGTAGGCGCGACTGTTCCACCGCTCCAAACTCGGCGTGTCGTATCGCAAGACGATCAGCTCACATTCGATCAGACAACGGGCCCCCGTGGCCGTGCTGTCCGTTCACTTTAGAGCCTGAACGTCCCTACGACATATCAAGTCACATCGGACTCATCCCATGCTCTTCGCCCATTGCCGCTTGAGGTACGCCTTCGCGGCGTCTGCCTGCGGAATCGTCAGGATGACCGGAGGGCCTGGCGCCTTGGGCAATTTCGCGGCCTGCTCGGCGTCGAGGGTGCCCTTCATGCGCATCGCCTCGGTGCGCGCGGGCCGGGCGAACCCCTTCATGAGCAGGTTCTGGCCCTCGTCGGAGAACAGGAACTCCTGCCAGAGCCTCGCGGCGGCCGGGTGCGGCGCCGCCTTGTTGATCGCCTGTACGTGGTAGCCGCCGAGCGCGGCGTCGCGAGGGATCGTCACCTTCCACGCGTCGGGCTGGTGCGCGCTGCGGGCCGCGTTGAGGTGGTCCCAGGCGACGATCGTGTTGGCCTTGGACGGTTCCGTGAGCCTGCCCGCCTGCTTGAGCTTGGCGAACAGCGAGACCCCCTGCGCGGGCTGCGGCACGCCGGCCCGCATGGAGGCGGCCATCACGCCGTCGAACGCCGACGCCGAGCGCAGCGGGTCGCCGTCGAGCGCGACCCGGTAGCCGGGCTTCAGCAGGTCGGCGAAGGATGCGGGCGGCTTGACGGCGCGCGGGTCGTACCCGATGGACATGTAGCCGCCGTAGGCGGCGTACCAGCCGCCCGCGGGGTCCTTGACCTGGTCGGGCAGGTCCTGCCACCCCTGCACCTTGTACGGGGCGAAGCGCCCCGCGCCGGAGACGGCGACGTCCATCGTCAGGTCGAACACGTCGGGTTTGAGCTGCGCGGCGGCGTCGAGCTGACGCTTGCTGCCGGCGTTGGGTTCGAGTTCGTTGACCTTGATGTCGTACTTGTCGGCGAAGGTGTCGATGATCTCACCGAAGTTGACCCAGTCGCGGGGCAGGGCGATCACGTTGAGCTCACCCTCGCGCGTCGCGGCCTCGACGAGCCGCTCCATGGTGCCGAAGCCGGCTTTCATGGAGGCGGCCTGGGCGTTGAGCGGCGGCAAATTCTTGGCCTCGGTGGTGGCGGTCTCGGTGGACGACGCGCCGCATCCGGCGCTGGCGAGGATGGCTGCTGCGGCGGCGCAGGTACGTACAGTCACACAACGAATACTTACCGCTACATCCGTCCAGGTCGAGGAGGCGCGGCCGGAACGACCTTGGCGGCTACCAGCGTCTCCTCGGGAATCTCCACCAGCGTGCCGTCCTTCTTGCGGACGGTCAGCATCCCGGACTCCCACGACACGAGGATGCCCACCGCGTCGCGGAAGCCTTCTGGGACGCGCCTGCGGGTGGTGATCCGTGCGCCGATGTCCTGACTTGTGATCGCGATGACGAGCCGTGCGGCCACGAGTTTGCCACCCTCCGTTTCGGCCAGTCGGCAAGCACGGCAATACTAGGGCGTAGCAAACCGCGGTCAGAGTCATGCCATGGTGCGGAGAGAAGGAGCTCGAGGTGACCTACGTCATCGCGCAGCCTTGCGTGGACGTCCTGGACAAGGCGTGCATCGAGGAATGCCCCGTTGATTGCATCTACGAGGGCGAGCGCATGCTTTACATCCACCCCGACGAGTGCGTGGACTGCGGCGCGTGCGAGCCTGTATGCCCCGTCGAGGCCATTTTCTATGAGGACGACCTTCCCGAGCAGTGGAAGGACTACTACAAGGCGAACGTGGACTTCTTCGAGGACCTCGGCTCGCCCGGTGGCGCCTCGAAGGTCGGAAAGATCGAGAAGGACCACCCGGTGGTGGCCGCCCTGCCGCCGCAGGCAGAGGGTCACTGACGGTCCAGGCACGAAGCGAGCGGGGGCATCCGGGTCGGGTGCACCCCGTCCGTGAGGCATGCCCGGCGCTGGATACGGCAACGTGACACCCTGGAGAACCGTGAACAACCTGCCCGACTTCCCCTGGGACAAGCTGGAGCCGTACAAAGAGCGCGCGCTCGCACATCCCGGCGGCATCGTCGACCTGTCGGTCGGCACGCCCGTCGACTCCGTGCCGCAGGCGGTCCAGGACGCGCTGGCGCGGGCGGCCGACAGCCCCGGCTATCCCCTCACCCACGGCACCAAAGCGCTGCGCGAGGCCGCGGCCGGGTGGCTGCGTCGCCGGCACGGCGTCACCGTCGACCCGCGTGACGTGCTTCCGGTGATCGGATCCAAGGAGTTCGTCGCCTGGCTGCCCACCTATCTAGGGGCCCGGCGGGTCGTCTTCCCCGAGCTGGCCTACCCCACCTACGACGTGGGCGCCCGGCTGGCCGGGGCGGTCGCGACCGCGGCCGACGGCACGCTCGCGCTCGGCCCGGAACGGGTCGACCTGATGTGGGTCAACTCTCCCGGCAACCCCACGGGCCGGGTGCTGCCCGCCCAGCACCTGCGCAAGGTCGTGGCGTGGGCGCGCGAGCGCGGCACGGTCGTGGCCTCCGACGAGTGCTACATCGAACTCGGCTGGGAGGAGGAGCCGGTCTCGATCCTGCACCCCGACGTCTGCGGCGGCTCCCACGAGGGGCTGCTCGCCGTCCACTCGCTCTCCAAACGCTCCAACCTGGCCGGCTACCGCGCCGGGTTCGTGACGGGTGATCCCGTCCTCGTCAAGCGGCTGCTGGAGACGCGCAAGCACGCCGGCATGATCATGCCGGCGCCCGTCCAGGCGGCGATGACGGCCGCCCTGAGCGACGACGCGCACGCCGACCGGCAGCGCGAGCTCTACTCCGCCCGCCGCGCCCTGCTGCGCCCCGCGCTGGAGCGGGCCGGGTGGCGCGTCGACCACTCGACGGCCGGTTTGTACCTCTGGGCGTCGAATGGGCAGAGCGCCCGGGACCAGGTGGCCAAGCTCTCCGAAATCGGCATTTTGGTCGCGCCGGGTGAGTTCTACGGATCGGCAGGTGAACGGCACGTCCGCGTCGCCGTCACGGCCACGGATGAGCGGATCGGTGCGGCCGTGCGCCGCCTCCAGTAGGATCGCGCGACATAGCCCGCCGCGCGGGCTTGACGCATAAATTGATAAGAGCTTTTGCCGAGACAGACCGCGAGTGGAGCGAGCTGATCGATGAGCATGACCTCCATGGTCGTACTCGGGCTGAGCATCGTCACCATCCTGCTGTTGCTGGGTGCCTTCCTGGCCACTCTGCGGCAGGACAGGAAGGGCCGTACGACCGCGCCGCCGGCTGAGGTCGCTCCCGTCGAGACCCCGCTGGCCGCGCCGGCGATCGCGCCCGGGCATGCCGGCACCGACTACACCGACCCTCGCACGATCCAGGTCGGCGACCGGATCGACGTGCAGGGCTCGCCCGCGCGCGTGCTCGGCGCCATGCACGTCTCGTGGCAGGGCACCCAGTGGATCGAATATCTCCTGCGCGACGGCTCGCGGCGCCTGCAGTGGCTGTCGGTGGAGGTGCTCGACGGCGACCCGCCGCACCTGGAGGTGCTGCTCTGGACCGACGTGCCCACCCAGGGCATGGTTCCCGCCAAGAGCATGCTGATCATGGAGGGTGTGGAGTTCTTCCCGATCGAGCGGGGCACGGCCGCGTTCAGGAGCGAGGGCGACACCGGCAACCCCGACAGGGGCCTGCTCGACTTCGCCGACTACCGCGCCTCCGACGGGCGGCTGCTCTCCTTCGAACGCATCCAGGGCCGCTCATGGACGGCCTGCTATGCCCAGCCGCTGCCGCCCGGCTCGATCTCCATCGTGCGCAGGGCGACCTGACCGGCGCTACGACAGGTCGACCCGGCGGGCGCTCGCCTTGCCGCCCGTCTGCCAGCCGTCGCGCTCATAGTCGTTGACCCAGGTGGCGCCGTTGTAGCCGACGCGGTTGAGCCCGTACTTCTCGGCGTGGGCCACCGACCACGCGGCCACCAGCCAGCCGCGCCGCTTGGTGGTGATCGCTGTGCTGCCGAGCGCCCTGGCGAGCTGCTTGCGCGCCGCGGAGGTCCGCGACGTGGGCGCGGGCGTCTTCGTGGCGGGATACCAGCAGTGCACCGCCTGGGGGACACGCCCGGTGAACGCGGCGGCCAGAATCTTCGCTTCCTCCTCGTGCGCGGCATAGGCGTAGCCGCCCGCCGAGCGCTGCACGGCCTGCGCCGCCTCCGCCAGCGGGATCTTGCGGTAGTTCTTCACCTTGACCAGGGCGGCGAAGAACCTGTTGGTGGCGTAGACGGGGTCCATGAGCTGTTTCTTCCTGCCCCAGCCCTGTGAGGGGCGCTGCTGGAACACGCCCACCGAGTCGCGGTCGCCGAAGGCGATGTTGTAGAGCTTCGACTCCTGGATCGCCGTCGCGTACGCGATCACCACCGCCCGCTCGGGCAGCCGGCGCCGCGCCGCCACCGCCGCGATGGTCGCCGAGATCTGCGCCTGCTCGGGATCGAGGTTGCGCACGCCGCCGGGCGTGTTGACCACGCAGTACGGATGCCGCTCCGCCAGCTTGGGCGTCCGCTTGAGCAGGTGGTACAGGCCCACGGAAATGGCCACGGCGAGGACGATCACGATGATCGCGATGGTGATGACCCCACGGGAGAAGCGCACACGCACGCTGAAGAACCTACCCGGACGGATAAGCTCCGAGGCCATGAGGCACGTGAGCACCTCGTCACCGCTGTCTCCGGCGGTGGACGAGCTGTGGGAGCGCAGGGCGGAGCTGTCGCCCGCCGACGTCGACGCGCGCAACGTGGTGGTCGGCGCGGTCGACCTGCTCGACAGGGGCGAGGCGAGGGCCGCCCGCCCGGCCGGCGACGACGTCGTCGTGGACGAGCGGGCCAGACGGGCGATCCTGCTCAGCTTCACGGTGCTCGGCATGGCGCGTTCGCAGGTGGGCGACTTCCAGCACCACGACAGGCACCCGCTCAAGAGCTCGTTCGACGGAGTGCGGGTGGTGCCGGGGGCGATCGCCCGGTGGGGCTCCTACCTCGCGCCCGGCGTGGTGCTGATGCCGTCGTTCACGGACATCGGCGCGTACGTGGACGCCGGCACCACGGTCGGCACCTGGGCCACGGTCGGGTCCTGCGCCCAGATCGGCAGAAATGTGCATCTGTCCGGAGGGACGGGGATCGGCGGGGTGCTGGAACCGCCCGGCGCCGTCCCGGTCGTCGTCGAGGACGACGTGCTGATCGGCAACCGGGCCATGATCGTCGACGGCGCCCGGGTCGGGCAGGGCGCGGTCGTCGGCGCCGGGACGATCCTGTCCGGCTCGACCCCGGTGCTCGACGTGCGGACGGGCGAGGAGATCGCCCGCGGCCGCATCCCCGCCCGGTGCGTGGCGGTCGGCGGCACCCGCCAGAAGGAATTCCCCGGCGGCACGTTCGGCCTGCCCTGCGTGCTCGTGCTCCACCATCTGCAGCCGGGACAGCGGCACGACAAGGCGGCACTCGACGAGGTGCTGCGCGAACACGGAGTGAACACCTGATGCTTGACCTGACGCAGGACGTACGCGCCCTCACCGCGGCGATCGTGGACATCGAGTCGGTGAGTGGCGCCGAGCGGCGGCTGGCCCACGAGGTGCAGCGCGCGCTGTCCGCGCTGCCGCATCTCAAGGTCGACCGGTCGGGGGAGACCGTCGTGGCCCGCACCGAGGCGGGCCGCCCGGAGCGGGTGCTGATCGCCGGGCACCTCGACACCGTCCCCATCGCCGCCAACCTGCCCAGCCGGGTGGAGGGAGACCTCCTGTACGGCTGCGGCACCTCCGACATGAAGGCCGGCGTGGCGGTGGCGCTCAAGCTGGCGGCGGCCGTCCCGTCGTCCGGCAGGGACATCACGTACGTCTTCTACGACTGCGAGGAGGTCGAGGCCGAGCGCAACGGCCTGAACCGCGTCGCCAGAGACCACCCCGACTGGCTGGCGGCCGACTTCGCAGTGCTGATGGAGCCGACCGACGGCGTGATCGAGGGCGGCTGTCAGGGCACGCTGCGCGCCGAGGTCACCGTGACGGGCAAGCGCGCCCACAGCGCCAGGTCGTGGCTGGGGAGCAACGCCATCCACGGGATCGAGCCGGTGCTCTCCAGGCTCAACGCCTACGAGGCCCGGCGGCCGGTGGTCGACGGTCTGCAGTTCCACGAAGGGCTGAATGCGGTCGGCGTGCGCGGCGGGGTCGCGGGCAACGTCATCCCCGACCGGTGCGTGGTGACCGTCAACTACCGGTTCGCGCCCGATCTGTCGATCGAAGGGGCCCAGGAGCACGTACGCGAGGTGTTCGACGGCTTCGAGGTGGCCTTCGTCGACGCCGCTCCCGCCGCGAGGCCGGGCCTGACGCATCCGGTGGCCGCGGCCTTCACCGAGGCGGTCGGCGGCACGCCGCGCGCCAAGCTGGGCTGGACCGACGTCGCCCGCTTCTCCGCGCTGGGGGTTCCCGCCGTCAACTACGGGCCCGGCGATCCGAACCTGGCGCACCAGCAGGGGGAGTACGTGTCGCTGCCGAAGATCGTCGAGAGCGAGCGGGCCATGCTCGACTGGCTCTCCACATGAAAGTGGCCTTCCTCGCCGGCCATTTGGCGGGGAAGACCACTTTCAGTCCCGAGCAGCACCCTCGGCAATTAGACGCGGGGGAGTCGAAATTCGGTTCCCTGCTTCTTTCAAGATTTTTTAGCAACCTGTTTCATGGCCCTGAACTGCGGATATGCCCCGAGTTGTGGCTCGGATCGCCGCCGCGACGCCGTCCGGGCCGCCGGGTGAAGGTGGAACCGGCGGCGTCCGAAGGCGACTAGCGTGACCCGCATGGAAAAGTCACGCCGCGAACGCCGTCACGGGCAGGCCGTCGTCCGTGGCCGCCTGGTCCCCACCTCCACGCACGACCAGCGGCTGCTCGCCCGCCAGGGATCCTCCGACTGGGTGCACATGGACCCATGGCGGGTGCTGCGCATCCAGGCCGAGTTCGTGGAGGGCTTCGGCCAGCTCGCCGAGCTGCCCCCGGCGGTCACGGTCTTCGGCTCCGCGCGCACGGGCGAGGATTCCCCCGACTACGAGCAGGGCCGCCGGCTCGGCCAGGCACTGGCCGAGGCGGGCTACGCCGTCATCACCGGCGGCGGGCCGGGCGTCATGGAGGCGGCCAACCGGGGCGCCCGTGACGTCGACGGAGCGGTGTCGGTCGGGCTCGGCATCGAGCTGCCGTTCGAGCAGCGCATGAACGACTACGTCGACCTCGGCATCGAGTTCCGCTACTTCTTCGTGCGCAAGACGATGTTCGTCAAATACTCCTGCGGCTTCATCGCCCTGCCCGGCGGCTTCGGCACCCTTGACGAGCTGTTCGAGGCGCTCACGCTGGTGCAGACGCGCAAGGTCACCTCCTTCCCCGTGGTGCTGGTGGGCACCGAGTTCTGGGGCGGGCTGGTCGACTGGATCAAGACCACCCTGCTCGGCACCGCCAAGATCGCCCCCCAGGACCTCGACCTGATCACCGTCACCGACGACGTCGACGAGGCCGTGCGCATCATCGTGGACTCCGACCGGGCCCGATCGCAGCAGCATCAGGAGGAACTGGCGGCGGCCGCCGCCCAGCCCGCCGAGCCCCAATAGGCTGGGCCCTCGTGAACATCTGCGTCTTCTGCGCCTCCAGCATGCGAATCGACCAGAAATACATCGAGCTGGCCCGGCAGGTCGGCACCGAGCTCGCCAAGCGTGACCACACGCTGGTGAGCGGCGGTGCCACCGTCTCCTGCATGGGCGCGGTCACCTCGGCCACCAGGGCCGCCGGCGGGCGAACGGTCGGCGTGATCCCCCAGGTCCTGGTGGACATCGAGGTGGCCGACGAAGACTCCGACGAACTGATCGTGACCAACGACATGCGCGAGCGCAAAGGCGTCATGGACGCCCGTTCCGACGCCTTCCTCGTGCTTCCCGGCGGCATCGGCACGCTGGAGGAGCTCTTCGAGATCTGGACCGCGCGGGTGCTCGGCATCCACGACCGTCCCCTGGTGATCCTCGACCCCTGGGGCCTGTACGAACCGCTGAGGGCCCTCGTCGACGGCATGTACGACCAGGGCTTCACCAGGGCCGACGTCTTCGACGCGATCTCCTGGGCGACCACCGTGGAGGAGGCGTTCGCCCACCTCGAAGCGCGTTCGCAGCCCGTACGGCCCAGCGTCGCCGAACTCGGCGAGGCGACCGGTTGACCGGATTGCGCTGCTTGCGGTGATGCTGAACGAGCTCCGCCGTATGAGTACGATGCCAATGTGCTGGTCGTACTCGCCATCGCCGCCATCGCCATCCTGGCATGCGTGGTCTTGGTCTCCCTTGGCAGGGGCGGTGAGCTGACCGAGTTCCCGCCGGACGTGCCGCCCTTGGACCTGCCCGAGCCCGGGCAGCTGACGGCGGTCGACTTCATGGCGCTCCACTTGCCGGTCAACCTGGTCGGCTACCACACGCAGAGCGTCGACGAGACCCTGCGCAGGGCCGCCAACGCGATCAGTGCCCGTGACTCGCGGATCGCGGTGCTGGAGCAGCGCGTCTCCGAGCTGCTGGCCAGCCGGCTCCACGCGCGGCAGGAGACCCACGCCGCGCCGGGCTCGGGGCTGCGCACCGACCACGCTCCGCAGGCTCCGGCCGCGTACAGAGAGCTTCCCGAGTCGGGCGACCCGCTGCCCGGCGCGGAGCCCTGGGGCGACGACGGGGAGGGGCAGCGCGCGCGGTGGCGTGTCCCTCCGCGCGATGCCGCCGTCGAGCAGGCCTCCAACGGCGCGACCGGCGACGGCGAGGCGGAGCAGCCTCCCGCCGACCGCGCCGCCACGGAGCCGGCCGACACGTCGGCCGACACGGATGGCGGCCCGGCGACCGGCCCGGTCGAGGAAACGGCCGAGCGAACGGTCGAGGAGACGGTGGCGAAAGACGATGGGGAGGTGCGCGGGGAGGCGCCCGCGCACTCCGCGCCGGGGGACGAACGACCGTGACCGAGCCGATCCGGTGCACGTGGCCGGGCATGGCGGACCCGATGTACCTCGCCTATCACGACGAGGAGTGGGGCCGCCCGGTCAAGGGTGACGACGCGGTCTTCGAGCGTGTGGCGCTGGAGTCGTTCCAGTCGGGCCTGTCGTGGCTGACGATCCTGCGCAAGAGGGAGAACTTCCGCGCCGCCTTCGACGGCTTCTCGATCGTCAAGGTCGCCGCGTACACCGAGCAGGACGTCGAACGGCTGCTCGGCGACCCCGGCATCGTCCGCAACCGGGCCAAGATCGAAGCCGCGATCGGCAACGCCAGGGCCGCGCTCGACCTCCCCGAGGGGCTGTCGGAGCTGGTGTGGCGCTTCGCCGACCCCGGCGCGCCCGTGCCGAGGACGATGGCCGACGTGCCCGCTTCGACGCCCGGCTCCAAGGCGCTGGCCAAGGAGCTGAAGAGGCACGGGTTCAGGTTCGTCGGCCCGACCACGGCCTACGCGCTGATGCAGGCCATCGGCCTGGTCGATGACCACATCGAGGGCTGCCTGGTGCGTTCACGCCGGCCGGCCTGAAGGGCCCCGTCACCTGCCCTCGAACGTGGGGCGCTCCTTGGCGACGAAGGCTCTCGTCGCGTTGCGGTGGTCCTGGGAGGCGGCGCACGCGTCCTGCAGTTCGGCCTCCAGGGCCAGCGCGTCGGGCAGCGCGTGCGTCGCGGCGTACGCCAGCGCCCGCTTGGTGGCGGCGTACGCCACGGTCGGGCCCTGCGCCAGCGACCCGGCGAGCTCCCGTGCGGTCTTCAGCACGTCGTCAGCGGGGACGACGCGCGTGACCAGCCCCAGCTCCAGCGCTCGGGCCGCGTCGACGGGCGCGCCGAGCAGCATCAGCTCGGCGGCCCTGCCCTGGCCGACCAGCCGCTGCAACGTCCACGACGCGCCCGAGTCGGGCGCCAGCCCGATGCCCGCGAACGCCAGCGCGAACTTGGCCTTCTCGGAGGCCACCCGCAGGTCGCAGGCGAAGGCGATGGACGCGCCCGCGCCCGCCGCGACGCCGTTGACGGCGGCCACCACCGGCTTGGCCATGGTGGTGATGAGCTCCACGATCGGGTTGTAGTGCGCGCGCACGGTGTCGGCCAGGCCGCGGTCCGCCTCCAGGTTGGCGGCGTGCTCACGCAGGTCCTGGCCCGCGCAGAAGGCCCGTCCTGAGCCGGTGAGCAGGACGGCCCGCACCGCGGGGTCGTCGGCCGCCCGGCGGAGCGCGTCGAGCAGGGCCTGTTTGGTCTCGGTGGTCAGCGAGTTCATCGCGTCGGGGCGGTCGAGGGTGATGGTGGCGACGGCGTCGGCCACGTCATAGCGGATCAAGTCAACTCCCTGTCGACGAACGCGGCGGCTGCGGGCAGCAGCCGGGCGGCTTCCTGCTCGAAGTAGACCCTGGCCTTCTCGCCCGGCCAGCCGGCGGGCAGCAGCTCCGGCGGCAGCCCCGGGTCGCGGAACAGGAAGTTGCGCCAGCCGTGCACGAGCCTGCTCCTCGTGGCGAACACCTGGTCGGCCGGTGCCCCCTCCGGGAGCCCGCTGATCAGCGTGTCAGCCTCGGCCAGCCAATGTGCGTACGCCTCGCCGATCGCGGTCAGATCCCACGCCCTGGCGACCAGCTCGCGGGGGTCGCCCTCCAGCGCCGAGTCGAACCTGTCGGCTCGTACGCCCTCGCTCTCCAGCAGGTTGTCCAGCTCGATCGACGAGCGCGGCCCGATCCAGGCCGTCTCGGACAGCGCGGCGTAGCCCAGGAACGTCAGGTCGGCGCGCAGCCGCTCCCTCCGAGGGCGGTCCTTGACCGGTTCGAAGACGATCAGATGCCACCTGCCGTGCCAGGTCAGCGTTCCGGCTCGGTAAATTCTCAGCGCCGCCTCGTCCAGGCGCCTGACGCACTTCGGCGTCAGCCCGTAGCCGGGGCCCCGAGGAAGCCTGACGGGCTGCAGCCAGCCCTGCCGCACCATGCGCGAAACCGCCGTACGCACGGCGGGAGCGGCGATTTCCAGGGGTTTCATGAGGCGTACGAGGGCGGCCACGGAGGCTTGCCCACCGCGTGAGCGCAGGTGGTCTCCATAGAGGTCGAACAGAGCGGCGCGAGCGTGCACGGAGTCCAGTTTGGACGCGATCGCCGACCTCGACAACGCATTCTGGGAGGAGATCGTTACCCATGAGCGCTCTCGATGCGGGAGAATAGGACATCACAGAAGACGTGAATGCGCCGACCACCCCCGACGGGCGGTCGGAAATCGCGGGCCGCGGGAGCCCAAGGCAGGAAGGGAAACACGCATGGCGGCGATGAAGCCGCGGACCGGCGATGGTCCGCTCGAGGTCACCAAGGAAGGGCGCGGCATTGTCATGCGGGTCCCCCTGGAAGGTGGCGGCCGGCTCGTCGTGGAGATTTCCGCCGACGAGGCCAAGGCGCTCGGCGAGGCGTTGAAGAACGTCGTCGGCTGAGCGCTCCCGGGAGACACCTTTTTTGTTCTACGACCCTGGCGATAATCCGGCGCCAGGGTCGCTGACGTTCGAGGAGAGATTCCGTGCCCATTGAGACCACTGCGTCGGTGGTCGCCGAGGCCCCCGACGACCCCGAGCTGCTGGCCGTCCCCTATGCCTCTGACCTCAGTCCAGCGCATGCCGTCGAGCTGCACCTGCCCGTGCCCGACCTGCTGGAACACTACGAGGCCAAGGGAGAGGCGGGCGAGGTCGTCGAGGTCCCGGTGGCACGGGGCGGCGGCGTGGGCCGCGTGCTGCTCTACGGCGTCGGCGACCGTTCGCCGCGCGCGCTGCGCAGGGCCGGCGCCGCGCTGACGCGCAAGGTCAAGGGCAAGGACACGCTGACCGTGGTGACGCCCGGCGGCGACGTGACGGCGTTCGCCGAGGCGGCGCTGCTGGCGGCCTACTCGTACAAGATCGGCAAGGCGGGCAAGCCGGCCGTGCGGACGCTCGCGTTCGCGGGGGCCGACGAGGCCCAGGTACGCCGCGCGCAGGTCATCGCCCAGGCGGTGGCGCTCGCGCGCGACCTGGCCAACACGCCCTCATCGGTGAAGAACCCCGCTTGGCTCGCCGAACGGGCCGCCGAGAGCGGCATGCCGGTCAAGGTGTGGGACGAAGAGCGCCTGCAGGCCGAGGGCTTCGGCGGCATCCTCGCCGTGGGGCGCGGCTCGGCCAGCCCGCCGCGGCTCATCCAGCTCTCCTACACGCCCGACGGGCCCTACGACCGGCACGTGGTGCTGGTGGGCAAGGGCATCACGTTCGACTCCGGCGGGCTGTCGCTGAAGCCGACAGACAACATGAAGACCCAGAAGACCGACATGGCGGGCGGCGCGGCCGTGATCGCCGTGCTCGGCGCGCTGGCCCGGCTGGGCGCACCCGTACGCGTCACCGGGCTGGTCGCAGCCGCCGAGAACATGCCGTCGGGCACGGCGCAGCGGCCCAGCGACGTCATCAAGCACTACGGCGGCCGTACCGTCGAGGTGCTCAACACCGACGCCGAGGGACGCCTGGTGCTGGCCGACGCCCTCGCCTACGCCGACGCCGTCCTCGACCCCGACGCGGTGGTCGACGTCGCCACGCTCACCGGGGCGATCACGGTGGCGCTCGGGCGCAACGTCGGCGCCGTCTACTCCTCCGACGACGGGCTGGCCAAGCAGCTCGTCGACGCCGGCCAGAGCGCCGACGACCGGCTCTGGCGCATGCCGCTGATCGAGGACTACGCGCCCGCGCTGAAGTCGCCGATCGCCGATCTCAGCAACGTCGAGTCCGGGTCGAAGTTCGGCGCGGGGTCGATCACGGCGGCGCTGTTCCTGCGGGAGTTCGCCGGGGGACGGCCGTGGGCGCACCTCGACATCGCCGGCGTCGGACGCAGCACCGTCGACGAGGGCACGCTCAGCAAGGGCGCCACGGGGTTCGGCGTGCGCGTGCTCCTCGAATGGCTCACGCGCACGTAACGGTCGCTCGCCGCGGAAGGGCGCACGCCCACGCCGCCCGGCCGGGGGCGCGTGCTGCCGACGCGCGCGTGCGCCCTGTGCTCGCCTGCGCCGTGCGCGCGTGTGGCGCGTACGTCGTGGAGAGGCACGCGCACGTACGGGGCAGTGGGCGCGTCAGTCAGCGATCTTGACGGCGGCCAGCAGGCCGTCGCCCAGCGGCATCAGCACCGAGCGGAGCCGCTCGTCCGACTGCACCAGCTTGCCCACCTCGCGCAGGGTCACCGTGTCGGGGTCGCGCTGCGCCGGGTCGGCCACCCGGTTGTGCCACAACATGTTGTCGAAGGCCACGACGCCGCCCACGCGCAGCAGCCGGACCGCCTCGGAGAGGTAGTCGGCGTACTCGTGTTTGGCGCCGTCGGCGAAGACCATGTCATAGCCGCCGTCCGACAGCCGTGGCAGCACGTCGAGCGCCCGGCCCGAGATGAGGCGTACGCGCCCGCCCGAGAAGCCCGCCTCGGCGAACGCCTGCCGGGCCAGCCGCTGGTGTTCGGGTTCGACGTCGACGCTCGTCAGCGTGCCGTCCGAACGCATGCCGCGCAGCAGCCACAGGCCCGAGACGCCGCAGCCCGTGCCGACCTCGACGACGGACTTGGCGTTGACCGCGGTCGCCAGGAAACACAAGGCCGCCCCGCCGCCGGGAAGGATGGGCGTGGCCCCCATCTCCAGCCCGCGCTGCCGCGCAGCGTGCACGATCTCATCCTCGTGATGGAACTGCTCCGCATAGGCCAGAGTGGCCTCCACCGGAGTGGTCATCGGCCGCCTCCCCCCACTTTCGTGCGATTGTCGCAAAAGGTCATACACGTGATTGGTGCCGATCGCAGCCTATGGGAGACACGCCGGGACGGGAACTCAGGAGGGACCTGAGGCGTTGCAGGTTTAAACGGGCTTTGCCGGTCCGGAAGGCAGGCAGTGCGCACGAAGGGACGAAACCAGGCACTATGGCGGTAGCGGTGGTCCCAGAGAGAGGAGTTCTGGTGGACGAAAGCGACCACCAGACAGATACTCCGGTGTCGTCTGACTGGACTCCTCCCACGTGGGAGGAAGTGGTGCGGACCCACTCCGCACGCGTGTATCGGCTGGCATACCGGCTGACCGGCAATGTCCACGACGCGGAAGACCTGACCCAGGAGGTCTTCGTCCGGGTTTTCAGGTCGCTGTCAAGCTACACCCCCGGCACCTTCGAGGGGTGGCTGCACCGGATCACGACCAACCTGTTCCTCGACATGGCGCGCCGCAAACAGCGCATCAGATTCGAGGGGCTGGCCGACGACGCCGCCGAGCGGTTGCGCGGCCGTGAGCCGTCCCCCGCGCAGGCGCTGGACGACGCGCATCTGGAGCCCGACATCCAGGCCGCCCTCGACGCGCTGGCCCCGGAGTTCCGGGCGGCGATCGTGCTGTGCGACATCGAGGGCCTGTCCTATGAAGAGATCGCGGCCACGCTCGGCGTCAAGCTGGGCACGGTCCGAAGCCGCATTCACCGTGGCCGGGCGCAGTTGCGGGAGGCGCTCGACCATCGGGCCCCCCGTAATTCTCAACTCCCCCCGACCGTGATCCGTGGGGAGGAAAACTGATATGGCTCATCTTGGAGAACGCGTATCCGCGCTCGTCGACGGGGAGCTCAACCACACCGAACGCGAGCGTGCGCTTGCCCATCTGACCTTCTGCGCTGACTGTCGTCGAGAGGTCGAGTCGATGCGGGCGCTGAAGTCGCGCCTGCGCTCGCTCGACGATCCGTCGATGCCCGCCGACCTGACGATGTCCCTGCTCCGGATGGCGGAGCCGGGAGGGCCGCTGCCCCCGAGGGAGCGCCCTTTCCCCACACGCACCTTCGGCGGGGTGCCCATCCCTGGGCCGCACAGCATCGCGCCTCTGGACAACCGCCCGCGCAGGGACGCCGCTGGTGGAGCCACGGGCCCTGGGCGCGGTGGTAGGCGGCGCTCGACCTACGTGGCGGTCGGGGTGGTCTCCGCGGCCGTCGCACTCGGCACGTTCCTCGCGGCCTCCGGCGTCGGACAGAGCAACCCCGCGCCCCCGGTCGAGCTCTTCCAGCAGCCCGCTCGCAACTCGCCGACGAGTGCTCCCCCCACCGCCACACCTTGAGCTCGCACCATGCCTGGGATACTCGGGGTGGCGTAGTCAACGACGCGCGGGGCATACGATCTGGGTTCGGGATTTGTCACGAGCGATTCATGACAAATGCTTTATGACCCTCGTATGCCGCACAAGCGAGGATTGCGGTGGCCGAGCCAAGGAGTGGTGAGACTTAGATGACCGACGAGACGCGCCCCAACGAAGGACGCACGACGTCGGACTACCCCGAGCCACAGGGGCGGCCGGACTTCCTGCCCGCCGGAGATGAGTCCGAGCACGAGGACAGGCGGCCCGAGCCGCCCGCCTCGTTCGGCTCCTCCTGGGGCGACCCGTCGGGCCGCTCCGAGGGTTTCGGCACGCCACCGTACGACCGCCCGGCCGGCCAATCGCCCGCCGAGGGCGGGTCGGCGGGCGACGACCCTGGCCGGACCGGGTCACGGCTCAGCGTGCCGTCGTTCGGCCCGCCCGACCCGGACACCCGCTCCCATGAGCATCCGCCGCCGCCCGAGCCGGGCTCGAGCCCCTACGAAGGCTCCTACGACAACTCACACGAGGGTCCCCACGAAGGCCCTCACGGAGGCCCGCAGCCCGACCGCGACTCACGGTCCCACGACGGTCCGATCTTCGGGCTCGCCGAGAGCAACACCCAGGAGAACCCCGCGTTCGGCCGCACTGACGGCGGTGAGAGTGGTTTCGGCCGTCCCGATGGCGGTTTCGGCCGTCCCGACGGCGGCACGCGGGCGTACGAAGCGCCGCTCTTCGGCGGCCCGCCCTCCTTCGGCGGCACGCCACCACCCCCGCCCCCGCGTCAGGCCCTCGGCATGGGCGCGGGCTGGGCGCCGCCTCCATCGGGCGCGCACGGCCACGTCAGCAGGCCGCGCCGCATCCCCAGCACCGGCTTCCTCATCTCGACCGCCGTCGCCATCGCCCTGGTGGCCTCGCTGCTCGGCAGCGTCGGCACCTACCTGCTCACCAAGCCGACCAGCGACAACGACCCCGGCTACAGCCTGGGCCCGGTGCCGACGGGCGCCACCGACCGGGCGCCCGACTCGGTGGCGGGCGTGGCCGCGCGGGTGCTGCCGAGCGTGGTGTCCATCGAAGCCGGCAACGGCATGGCCACCGAAGGCGCCTCCGGCTCCGGTTTCGTGATCAAGAACGGTTACGTGGTGACCAACAACCACGTGGTCGCCCCGGCCGCCAAGGGCGGCGAGATCCGGATCATGTTCAACAACCGCAAGACCACCACGGCCCGCATCGTCGGCCGTGACCCGGGCTCCGACCTGGCCGTCATCAAGCCGGAGGACACGTTCGGCACGCCTGAGATCACCCTCGGCAACTCCGACCAGGTCGTGGTCGGCGACCCCGTGATCGCCGTCGGCTCCCCGCTGGGCCTGACCGGCACGGTGACGACAGGCATCGTCAGCTCGCTCAACCGGCCGGTCATCGCCGGCGACGACACCGGCGCCAGCTCCGAGGAGCCCGCCTACATCAGCGCGATCCAGACCGACGCCGCCATCAACCCCGGCAACTCCGGCGGGCCGCTCGTCAACGGCCGCGGCGAGGTCGTCGGCGTCAACTCGGCGATCGCCACCCTCAGCCGCTCGCTCAACAGCCAGAGCGGCAGCATCGGCCTCGGCTTCGCGATCCCCGTCAACCAGACGCGGCGCGTCGCCGAAGAGCTCATCGCCACCGGCAGGGCCAAGCGCCCCAAGATCGGCATCCTTCTCGACCGCGACTACAAGGGCCAGGGCGTACGCATCGCCTCCGAGCCGGTCGGCGGCCAGCAGCCGGTCGACGCTGACGGGCCGGCGGGCAAGGCCGGGCTGAAGGCGGGCGACGTGATCCTGGAGATCGACGGGCTGGCGCTGCAGGACGGCAACGAGCTGATCGCGCTGATCCGCAGCAAGGAACCCGGCTCCACGATCGACATCAAGTTCCAGCGCGCCGGCCAGGAACAGAGGGCCACCCTCACCGTCGAAGCCGACGAACAGCCCGCGCCGAGTCCGTCTTGATCTGTCGCTCCGTCCGGATCTCTTGGGGTCCGTCCGGATCTCCTGGGTCCGTCCGTCCTGACCTGGTTGGCCTGTCCGGGTTTCTTGGGGTCCGTCCGTCCTGCTCTGGTTGGCCTGTCCGGGTTTCTTGGGGTCCGTCCCTCCTGCTCTGGTTGGCCTGTCCTGATTTTTACGGCACAGCCGACCTGCCCCCACCCACCGTCGTGCGTGACCGGCCTTCCAGGGTGACGCTCACCGGCTTCCCCGCCGCGCCGCCGTAACGAACCGGGCCAGGCCGTCCGCGTGGTCGAAGCGGCCCCCGTGGTCCGCACGCGGTGGCCGGGTGGGCAGGCGATTCGGAGTAAAAATGACCATAGGGCGGCGACCGACCTATGCCGCAGAGCCCTTAGTCTGTGGATAGGCCGGGGTTGTCCTCGGAGAGGTTCGACTGCGGTAGGAGCTCACGGTGTTCGGACTTGGGTGGTGGGAAGTCGCAGCGTTGATCGTGCTCGCGCTGCTCGTCTTCGGCCCCGACAAACTGCCTCAGGCCGCTTCGCAGGCGGGTCGGACACTGCGCAACCTGCGGCGCATGGCCACCAACGCGCGCGACGACCTGCGGGCGGGGCTCGGCCCGGAGTTCTCGAACTTCGACCCGGCCGACCTGAACCCGCGTACGTTCGTCCGCAAGCACCTCCTCGACGACATCGAGGAGGACTGGAACAACAACAAACAGCGCGAGCTCGAACCGGCCACCACGGCCCCCGCCACGCCTGGCCCGATGGACGAGCTCGGCTACGGCGAGATCCCTCCGTACGACTCCGAGGCCACCTGACGCCGCTCCCTCGCCGTCCCTGCCCTTGTCCGGACCTGGGCCGCACCCGTACCCGCACGCAGACGGTCGATCCCACGGCGGCTCCCGCGACCTTCCCCGCAGCCCGATCCGCGCAGTCCCATCCGTGCGGTTCGATCCGCGCGGTCGCCTGTCGTGCCTGGTGTTGCGGGGTCGTGCTGGGGGTGTGGTTCGGGGGCCTGAGGGCTCGGGGTGGTCGGCCCTGGGGTGGTTGGCCCGCGCGCGATGCGGGCGGCCCGGACGCGCGCGGGACGGAGTCAGCGGCGGGGTGCCAGGCCCAGCTGGAGGCCCTTGAGGCTGGAGGAGCGCTTGCTGAGCGCTCCGGCGATCGAGCGCAGTTCCGTGGCGGCGGGTGAGTCGGGGTCGGTCAGCACCAGAGGCTTGCCCTCGTCGCTGCCCTCCCGCAGCCGCAGGTCGATCGGCACCTGGCCGAGCAGCGGCACCCTGGCGCCGAGGGTGCGGGTCAGCGCGTCGGCGACGGTCTGGCCGCCGCCCTCGCCGAACACCGCGATGCGCTCGTCGCAGTGGGGGCACGGCAGCCACGCCATGTTCTCGATGACGCCGGCGATCTGCTGGTGCGTCTGGGCCGCGATCGAGCCGGCGCGCTCGGCCACCTCGGCGGCTGCCATCTGGGGTGTCGTCACGACCAGGATCTCGGCCGACGGCAGCCGCTGCGCCACCGAGATGGCGATGTCGCCGGTGCCCGGGGGCAGGTCGAGCAGGAGCACGTCGAGGTCGCCCCAGTAGACGTCGGCGAGGAACTGGTGCAGGGCCCGGTCGAGCATCGGGCCGCGCCACACCACCGGCGTGTTGCCCTCCGGCTTGAACATGCCGACCGAGATGACCTTGATGTCGTGGGCCACCGGCGGCATGATCATGTCTTCGACCTTGGTGGGCCGTTCGGCGGCGCCCAGCATGCGGGGCACGCTGTGGCCGTAGATGTCGGCGTCGACGATGCCGACCTTGAGGCCGCTCGCGGTCATGGCGGCGGCGAGGTTGACGGTGACGGACGACTTGCCGACGCCGCCCTTGCCGCTGGCCACCGCGAACACGCGGGTCAGCGAGCCCGGCTGGTTGAAGGGGATCTCCTTCTCCGGGCCCCGGTCGCCTCGCAGCTTGGTCTGCAGGGCCTTGCGCTGCTCGGTGCTCATCACGTCGAGTTCGAGCTGCACGTCGGTCACGCCGTCGAGCTTGGCGACGGCGTTCTTCACGTCGCGGCGGATGGTGTCCTTCATCGGACAGCCGGCCACGGTGAGGTAGACGCCGACGTGCACGGCGCCGCCGGGAGCGATCTCGATGCTCTTGACCATGCCGAGGTCCGTGATCGGGCGGCGGATCTCGGGGTCGATGACGGTGGCGAGAGCGGCCGTCACGTTTTCCTGGGTTAGTGCCATCGAAGTCTCGGCACGAGGGAGTGCCGGCCCTCCTTTGTCGGTATATGTGTGACAGGCGCTGGACGCCAGTGAGGATGCCCCTCCATCGTATGAACCGAAGGCCTCGCTGAGTTAATCCGAGCTGTTAGATGTCCGTGCAACAACGTCCTAAGGTTACTCCGTGACTCTTCTGCGCCACGAGGGCCTCACCGTCGATGAGTTGGCGGTCTGGCGGATGCTGCAGCGGGCCCAGGTGCGCATCACCCGCCACCTGGAGGCGGAGCTGCTGGTCGCCCATGACCTGCCGCTGGCGTCGTACGACGTGCTCATGCAGCTGGCCGAGGCTCCGGAGCGGCGGCTGCGCATGAACGATCTGGCCGACCGCGTGCTGTTGTCCCGCAGCGGGCTGACCAGGCTCATCGACCGGCTCCAGCGCGACGGCCTGGTGGCGCGCCAGGCGTGCGCCGACGACGCGCGCGGGTTGTTCGCGGTGCTGACCGAGCGCGGCGCGTCCAGGCTGGCCGAGGCGACGCCGACCTACCTGCGCGGCATCAGGACGCAGTTCCTCGACATGCTGGGCCCCGACGAGCTCGGCGAGGTGCGCGCGATGCTCGCCAAGCTCGACATCACCGGCGCTCCCTGAGCTCCTCCAGGAGGCGTCCGAGCTCGGAGCGCAGATAGTCGCGGGTGGCCACCTCGTTCAGCGCCAGGCGCAATCCGGCGATCTCGCGGGTCAGATATTCGATCTCCGCCTGGTTGCGCTCGGCGCTCTCGCGGTCCTGCTCGTACTGGATGCGGTCGCGGTCGGTCTGGCGGTTCTGGGCCAGCAGGATCAGCGGCGCCGCGTAGCTCGCCTGCAGCGACAACATCAGTGTGAGGAAGATGAACGGGTAGGGGTCGAACTTCAGCGGGTCGGGCGCGGCCACGTTCCAGATCACCCAGGTCGTCACGAAGACGGTCATGTAGACGATGAACCGGGCGGTGCCGAGGAAACGGGCGATGCGCTCCGACAGCCGTCCGAACGCCTCGGGGTCATAGTGCGGACGCAACGACCGCCGCAGGTCGCGGGGCTGGTCGAGACGTTCAGACGTCATGGTCGGCCCCTTCGCGCCAGTCCTCGGGAAGCAGGTGGTCGAGCACGTCGTCGACGGTCACCGCGCCGACCAGCCGGCCGAACTCGTCGACGACGGGCGCGGCGACCAGGTTGTAGTTGGCCAGGTAGGAGGTGACCTCGCGCAGCGTGAACTCCGGTTTGATGGGGTCGATGGAGGGGTCGAGCACGCCGCCGAGGATCGTGGACGGTGGCTCGCGCAGCAGCCGCTGGAAGTGCGAGACGCCCAGATAGGTGCCCGTCGGCGTCTCCGTGGGCGGCCTGGTGACGTAGACCTGGGCCGCGACGGCCGGGGTGAGGTCCTGCTGGCGGATGTGGGCGAGGGCCTCGGCCACCGTGGAGGTGGGAGGCAGGATCACGGGCTCGCTGGTCATCACGCCGCCCGCGCTGTCGACCGGGTAGGTGAGCAGGCGCCGCACCGGGGCGGCCTCCTCCGGCTCCATCAGCGCCAGCAGCCGGGCCGCCTGCTCCTGCGGCAGGTCGTGCAGCAGGTCGGCGGCGTCGTCGGGCCCCATCTCCTCCAGCACGACGGCGGCCCGTTCGGGCTCAAGGGTGCCGACGATGCCGATCTGGTCGTCGGGCGGGAGCTCTTCGAGCACGTCGGCCAGCCGCTCGTCGCTGAGGGCGCCGGCGATCTCGATGCGGCGCTTGCTCGGCAGCCCGTGCAGCGCGCTGGCCATGTCGGCGGCCCGGAGCGACTCGAACGCGGAGATCAGCCCCGCGGCCCCCTGGTCCTTCTGCAGCGTGTCGAACCCGGACACCTCGTCCCAGTCGACGATGCGCAGGTCGCGCCGGCGGCCCCGGTGGAGCGCGATCTTGGTGATCTCCCACGTGGACGGCCTGACCTCTTCCATGGCAACGTCGTAGACGGTCATCCGCCGGTCGTCGTAGGTCACGACCAGGTCGAGCATCTCGCCGATGACGAGCGTCTCCGTGGCCCGCTGCTCGAACCTGCGCATGTTGAGCCGGCCGGTGAAGACCACGGCGCCGGCCTCGATGCGGCGTACGCGGGTGATGGGCAGGAACACGCGGCGGCGCGGCTGCACCTCGACCACGAAACCGTGCACGTTGGGCCGGCGGGTGAGGCGCAGGCCCGCCACGACGTCCCGCACCCGGCCGATCTGGTCGCCCGCGGGGTCGAAGACCGGGGTGCCCTGCAGCCGGCCCACGAAGATCTGCACGTGGCCAGGCTAACAGGGCGTTCCCGTTGCGCCCCGGACGCCGGACATGTCAGTATCAAACCTGCTTAACGGTCATTACTGGTCAGGTGGTGTGCGGTGAGGTATGCGGGGCTGGCGCTCGCGTTCGTGGGATCGTGGTGTTTCGCGTTCGCGGGGCCGATGGCCAAATATCTCATCGAGGCCGGGCTGGAGCCGATGGAGGCCGTCTGGACGCGGATGACGGGGGCGGGGCTGCTGCTCGTCGCCGTGCTCGCCGTGGTGAGGCCCCGCGCGCTGCGCATCCCGTCGTCGAAGTTGCCGTTCCTCGGGCTCTACGCGGTCATGGGCGTGGCGGGGGTGCAGTCGTTGTACTTCGTGGCCATCACCCGGCTGCCGGTGGGGGTGGCGCTGCTGCTGGAGTTCATGGCGCCGGTGATGGTGGTGGCGTGGGTGCGGGCCGTGCGCAGGATCAGGCTCGCCAGGGCGGCGTACGTCGGCGCGGTCGTGGCCATCGTGGGCCTCGCGATCGTCGTCGAGGCCTGGCAGGGGTTGCGGATCGACGCGCTGGGCCTGCTGCTCGGGCTGCTGGCCGGAGCGTGCTGCGCCGGATATTTTCTGATGTGCGATGGCTTCGGCGACGACATCGACCCGCTCGGCCTGATCGCCTGGGGCCTGCTGGGCGCGGCCGTCCTGCTGCTCCCGTTCTCGCGGCCCTGGGACATCCCCTGGGAGGCCTTCACGGTCTCCGCCACGCCGGAGGGCGCCGTCACACTCCCGGTGCTCGGGGCCTACCTGTGCATGGCGGTCGTGGGCACCTCGGTCGCGTACATCCTGAGCATGTACGCAGTGCGCCGGTTGTCCGCCGCCGTGGGCGCCACCGTCGCGTCCCTGGAGGTCATCGCGGGCGCGGTGCTGGCGTGGGCGCTGGTCGGGGAGACGCTCGGCGTGTTCCAGATCGTGGGCGGGCTGATCGTGCTCTCGGGCGCGCTGCTCGCCCAGACCGCCACCGCGTCCGCCCAGTCGCCGGCCCAGTCGCCGGCCCAGTCGCCGGACGGGCCCGAAGCCGCCGCCGGGGAACCGGCTTCGGTCACCGCTCCGGGGTGAGGCGCACGACCGTGCAGTCGCGGGCCCAGCGCTCGGCGAGGTGCTCGCTGTCGCGGGCGTTGAGCCTTTCCTTCGCCAGCGCCGCCACGGCGTCACCGGCGGCGGCCTGGTCGACGACCGACACCGCGGCGTCGAACTCCATCAGCCTCGCGCCGTTGTCCTTGCTGCGCAGCGTGACGTGCACCCGGTCGAGCGCGTCGAGGCCGGGCAACTGCTGCTCCTCGCCCCCCGTCACCAGGTAGATCGCGCCGTCGTGCCACGAGTGCCAGGCCAGGCGCGGGCGATCGAGGGAGAGCCAGAGGATGCCCGACTTCTTCGCGCCCTCTTCGATCGCGGAGGTGTTGTCGCTCACAGCTCCGACTGTACGGCCGGGCCGGGGCCGGGGACGAGTAGCGTGTGCGCATGCGTTCCCGTCGTTCGGTGCTCGCCGTGCCAGGCAGCAACCCCCGCTTCCTCGACAAGGCTCAGACCCTGCCCGTCGACGAGGTCTTCCTCGACCTGGAGGACTCCGTCGCCCCGGCGGCCAAGCAGGAGGCGCGCGAGAACGTCGTGACCGCGCTGCGCGAGGGCGACTGGTCGGGCAAGACCCGGGTGGTCCGGGTCAACGACCTCACCACGCAGTGGGCCTACCGCGACGTGATCGAGGTCGTCGAGGGCGCGGGCGAGTTCGTCGACTGCCTGATGCTGCCCAAGGTCCAGGACTCCACCGACGTCGTCTGGCTCGATACGCTGCTCACCCAGATCGAGCAGGCCATGGGGCACGAGGTGGGCCGCATCGGCATCGAGGCGCAGATCGAGAACGCCCGCGGGCTGGTCAACGTCGACGCCGTCGCGGGCTCGTCGCGGCGGCTGGAGACGCTCGTGTTCGGCCCCGCCGACTTCATGGCCTCGATCAACATGCGTACGCTCGTCGTCGGCGAGCAGCCGCCCGGCTACGTCGAGGGCGACGCCTACCACTACATCCTCATGCGCCTGCTCATGGCCGCGCGGATGCACGACCTGCAGGTGATCGACGGCCCCTACCTGCAGATCAAGGACGTCGAGGGCTTCGAGAAGGTGGCCCGCAGGGCGGCGGCGCTCGGGTTCGACGGCAAGTGGGTGCTGCACCCCTCCCAGGTCGACGCGGCCAACGCGGTGTTCTCGCCCACGCAGGAGGACTATGACCACGCCGAGCTCATCCTGGAGGCGTACGACTACTACACCGCGGTCGAGAAGCGCGGCGCGGTCATGCTGGGCGACGAGATGATCGACGAGGCCTCGCGCAAGATGGCGCTCGTCGTGGCGGCCAAGGGGCGGGCCGCCGGGCTCACCCGTACGACGTCCTTCACACCTTGAAGCCGATGGCGGTGAAGAACCAGAACGACGACGTCAGCCAGAGCCCCACGAGCACCGTGAACGCCACCCCGCCGAACACCGGCAGCGTCCAACCCGGGGCGCCGCGCCTGGGCAGGGCGAGCATCTTCGTGGTGAACACCCCGTAGAAGAAACAGCCGAGCAGCGAGTGCACCAGGACCCTCGGCACGTCGTACTGCAGGCCCAGGGCGTAGAGGCAGTGGAAGGCGACGGGGATCGTCAGCAGGAACGCGATCCGGCCCGACCAGCGGTGCACGGCGGGCGGGATGGCGACGCCGAGCCTGTCCCACATCGACAGGGCCGAGACCACCTGCACGATCGCGAGCACGAACGCGCCGGTGGTGAGCCAGACCTTCATCGGCAGGGCGGCGGAGAAGCCGGCCACGCCGACCGCGAACCCGGTGGGTGTGTGCGCCCGTCCGAAGATGCCGAGCGCGACCACGACGAGCCCTCCGGCGATCAGCGGCCAGAGCAGCGGAGTCAGGCTGCGGGACGGCCGCTGGTGGATGGCGGTCATGACATCTCCTCGATGAAGCCGTCGACGTCCTTGGGGTAGACCGTGGTGTCGTCCACGGTCAGGGGGGTGGTGGGCCGCTCGCCGTCGAGCCGCGGGATGTCGAGCTGCTCCTCCCCGAGTACGGCGGCGCCGACCTGCGTGAAGCCGCCCTGCGGGTTCTTCAGCACGATCCAGCCGGCCCTGAGCTTGGCGCCCCTGACGATCGCGGTGGCGCGGTAGAGGCCCGACGGCTTGACGACCGTGGGGGCGACGAAGCTCCACTTCTTGCCGCCGAGCGCGACCGTACCCCTGGCCTTGCCGCCTCCCAGCGCGGCCGTGACCTTGGCGCTGCCGAAGCCGGTCAGCGACAGCTCGCCCGCCGACTCCTTGCCCTTGAACCACGCCTCGGTCCTGCCGTCGCAGAAGTAGCCGATGGCCTTGCCGTTCCTGATGGAGATGGCGATGAGGCCGCCGTTGCCCTTGACGCGCCCGCCGTAGTCGGCTCTGGCGATCTTCTTGGGTTCGGTGGGGGAGGGCGCGGGGGACGGTTCCGCGGTGTTCCTCGTCGCGGGGGGCGATTCGGTGGCGTTCTGCCGCGCGGGGGTCGTCTCCTCCGTGGAAGGCGCCTCCGCAACGGTGTTCGCGGCCGTGTTGTCGGCCGCGGGTGCCGCGTTGATGCTGGCGACACCGAGTCCCGCGGCGAGCACGACGCCCGCGGCGAGGGTGATGACAGGTCCCAGCCTTGACATGGACTGCTCCCAGGGTCGAATGCCTACGAACCCGAGCATCCGCCTAAAAGAGCGCGCCGTCTGTGAACTATTGCGCACCAAGCGGACAGAATGTATGGATGCAGGAGAATCCAGGGCCCCAATTTCCGTACGGCGGGCCGCCGCCGGCCCACCCGTATCCGCCGCCACGCCCGTCCTGGTTCCTGTCCGCGCCGCGCGGGGCCCGCTATGACCATCTGGCGAGGACCGCCGCGTCGCATCCGTGGCGGGCGATCGTCGGCACGCTCGTCATCGCCGCCGGGTTCTTCACGCTCGGCGTGGTGGTGGTGTTCGCGGGCATGGTGGTGTCGCTGATCGCGGGCATCCCGTTCACGGTGGAGCCCAGCGGGCAACTGACGGGCAATCCGGTGTTCTCGCTGGTGGTGCTGCTGCTGTCGCTGGCGCCGATGATCCTGCTCGTGTACGGCACGGTGGCGCTCATCCAGCGCCGCCGCCCCGGCACGATCTCGTCCGTGGCCGGGCGGCTGCGCTGGTCGTGGATGGCGCGCTGCGCGGGGCTGGCGGTCCTGGCGCTGGCGGCCGGCCAGGGCACGCAGATGCTCGTCATGTCGGCGGGGGGCGACGACAGCGAGATGTTCGGCTG